>JAEYNI010000025.1 GCA_023412635.1 Bacillota bacterium | reverse complement strand
GGCAAGAAGCAAAAGCTCCCTTTGCTAATTTCAAAACAGGAGCCTTTGCTTTGAAAACATAACATATTTGTACTTGTGCTACTTTACTTATCAAACGAAGGGTTAAAGGCATAATAATTCTTTGAATGACTAACATTAATTCCAGATATAGTATTATATGTAATGAGTTGATTAAATCAGACTTGTTTGAAAATGCGTACTTTCTGTGAAAGAAAGCTAGTTTAACTTATCTCAACTTAAAGTTGTATATCTAATATTAAAAACAACTTCGTATACATGGATTAAATTTATTTTTTTGTTATCCTTAACATATAAATACAAAAGAGGTGTAACGATATGTTTGATGTAAAAAAAGTTGGCGGAAAAATTGCTATTCTTCGTAAAGAAAAAGGGATGACGCAGGAAGAACTTGCCGAAAAAATGGGCGTGAGTTCTCAAGCAGTCAGTAAATGGGAAAACGGAAATGCTATGCCCGAAGTTGCACTGTTGGTATTATTATCTCAAATTTTAGATTGTTCGACCGACAGCATACTTAATCCAGCTGAATACAAAATAAACCAACCAAATTATATTCATATGCTTATGCCATATGGGGATGTTAATCCATACACCGGTGCATGGTGGCCACGCGGCATGGCGTTTCCTGCTGTAATGGCTGCACTTAAACTTTTTATGGGATTGGAAGAACGGCGTAATTTTAATAATCATCAGATTAATGATGACCAAGAATACATTCTGCAATCGGGGATATCAACTTTGGCGTTCGGTTTTTCGCATTATAATGCGGAATTTATTCATGACTGCTTTCAAATTTACTGTTTAGACTATAAAACCGTTACAACCAAACAAAAGACGTTTGAAGAAATTACAGCAATAATCAGAATACAGATTCAAAAAGGGTATCCTGTCATCATTCAAGATAAATCTAACAATGCGGCGTTTTTGTTTGTTACGGGCATTATAGCAGATGGACAAAAAATTCGAGCACACGAATTTGTGGAAGGTCTCGACGAAAAAAACTGCAATATGAATCCATATGATATGGAAACAATGGATAACTGGCTGAAACCAGATATGGAAATCTTATTGCTTTACCATACAGATAATAAACTGAGCATTGAAAAAGCGTGCAAAAACGCTCTGTATAACTACTGTCTGATGATGTCTGGGAAGTGGAATAATGAGGAATTTGTCAGCAAAGAAACACCTGATGCATTTCGGCAATTTATGGGCTATGGTTCCGATGGGTATTGTTCTTATATTAATTATTTACAGCGTGGGTCTCTCGAAGGCTTTTACCCGCAGCAATGCATTTTTCATGAAAGCAATATCAGAACGTTAGATTTTCTAAAGATGTGCAAAGAGTATATAAAAGATATCGACCAACAGAGTTTAAATGCAGCGATAGACAGATATCAAGCATTGAAAGAATATTCTTGGGAAATTATTAATATATCCTGGAACGACCCTACACATACTGAATCTGACGCTGAAAAAGTTAAAGAAATTATGAATATTTTAATTCGGTCAAATGAGATTTTCAGCGATGCTGTAAGAGATATAAAGAAAGCGATTAACTACACAGTATAAACATCAGAAGTTAGTTTATTTCACAGTGTTTATATATCAAGAATCATTCTACTGCCGCACATTCAGCTAAAATGATGTGCTTTTTTTATGCTCAATTGCGAGCGTAAAATAAGAACAAAACGTCGAAAACCAGACTTGGATTGCGATTAACTTGACCATTTAATATTCCACATATAGTATTATGTTAAATGCTTCGTGATTAAACCAATTGATAAATCAGACTTATTATCTTGTCTTAAGGTAATTCAAAAATTGAAGGATTGGTACATAAAGAATGGATTTAGTAATATTGGTTATAAAAAATATGACAAAGCGCCTTTTACAGTTGGATATATGGAATTTATATTATAATTGTATTCTCTGAAATTCTGTGTAAAAATATATAAAAGTGAATTAATGAGTATATAGACATTCAATAAAATATTATAAGAGGTGTTCAAATGAAAAAAGATTGTTGCCTTTCAACAGATAGTGATTGGTTTAGATATCGTGCAACAGCTATAATCATCGAAAATAATTGTGTTTTATTGGCAAGCAATGAAGCTTCTGATTATTTCTACTCATATGAAATTGATAGGCTGGCTTTTATACATGAAAATCATAAAGTATACCCAACATTTTTTGCAGAAAAGTTAAAAGATATTCCAGAACGAATTGAGCATATAATATCAAAAGAGTTGACAGAGAACACTAGTTTGATAAATAATGTTAAGGAACAATAAAAACGGAGGAGTTACCAATGACAAAAGATACCAGAAAGACTGAATATGGCAATGAGAGTATTTCATCCTTAAAAGGTGCAGATAGAGTAAGGCTGCGTCCGGGCGTTATATTTGGATCAGACGGTCTGGATGGTTGTCAGCATTCTTTCTTCGAGATTCTATCAAACTCAATTGATGAGGCCAGGGAAGGACACGGTAATGTTATTGAAGTTACCAGGTTTACTGACCATTCTATAATGATACAGGACTGGGGAAGAGGGTTGCCAGTTGATTACAACACCAAGGAGGAGCGATACAACTGGGAGCTGGTTTACTGCGAATTGTACGCGGGAGGTAAGTATCAGAACAACTCCGGTGAAAACTACGAATACAGTCTTGGTTTAAATGGTCTTGGTGCATGTGCAACCCAATACAGCTCTGAATATTTTGATGTTACTGTATTCAGAGATGGACATAAATATCAGCTTCACTTTGAAAAGGGTGAAAACATAGGTGGGCTTAACAAGGAAAAATGCAAATATGAGCAAACTTCCACAATTCAGAAATGGAAACCTGATATTGATGTATTTACCGATATAAACATTCCTCTGGAATATTTTCAAACAGTTCTCAAAAAGCAGGCAGTGGTAAACGCCGGACTTCGTTTCATACTTAAGGATGAGGAGTCGGGTGAGACATTTATATACTGCTATGAAAACGGTATAGTCGATTACATAAAGGAAATCAATAAAGACAATGGCTTTACTGACGTTCAATTCTATGAAACTGCTACAAGAGGTCGTGATAGGGAGGACAAGCCCGAGTACAAGGTAAAAATGCAGATTGCCTTTTGCTTTAATAATCAAACAAATCTTCTGGAATACTACCATAATTCAAGTTTTCTTGAATATGGAGGTGCCCCTGACAAGGCTGTTAAAAATGCAATGGTTTATGAAATAGACAAATGTATAAAGGCCAGGGGCAAATATACCAAGGATGAAGCTAAAATTACCTTTGCGGACGTAGAAGATAGTTTGATTCTGGTGGTTAATTCCTTCTCGACTGTTACAAGTTATGAAAATCAGACCAAAAAGTCTATTACCAATAAATTTATTCAGGAAACAATGACAGAATTTCTGAGACAGCAGTTGGAAGTGTATTTTATTGAGAATAAGGTTGAAAGTGATAAAATAATAGAACAGGTTTTAGTTAACAAGCGAAGCAGGGAAACTGCCGAAAAAACCAGAATCAATATTAAGAAAAAACTTAGCGGAAATGTGGACATTTCCAACCGAGTGAAGAAGTTTGTTGACTGCAGAACAAAAGATTTGTCAAAAAGAGAAATATATATAGTGGAGGGTGACTCCGCACTTGGTTCCTGCAAGCTTGGCCGTGACGCCGAGTTTCAGGCTATTATGCCTGTCAGAGGTAAGATTCTGAATTGTCTTAAAGCGGATTATGACAGCATATTTAAAAATGAAATTATTGTTGATCTGCTAAAAGTTCTGGGCTGTGGGGTTGAAATCAAGTCCAAACATAACAAGGAGCTAAACACCTTTGATTTAGATAATCTCAGGTGGAACAAGGTTATAATTTGTACCGATGCCGACGTAGACGGCTTCCAGATAAGGACGCTCATACTTACCATGCTATACAGACTTGTACCTACGCTACTTCAGGAAGGTAAGGTTTTTATAGCCGAATCTCCACTATTTGAGATAAGCTGTAAGGGAAAAAGCTATTTCGCATATTCCGAAAAGGAAAAGGCAGATATAATATCAAAACTCGATGGTAGAAAGTTCTCAATACAACGGTCAAAAGGTCTTGGTGAGAATGAGCCTGAGATGATGTGGCTTACAACCATGAGTCCGGAGACCCGCAGACTTATTAAGGTAACTCCTACCGAAGTCGAATATACGGCACAAATGTTTGACGTGCTTCTGGGAGACAATTTGCCTGGCAGAAAGCTTTTCATAGAGGAAAACGGCAGCAAATATCTGGA
>JAEYNI010000243.1 GCA_023412635.1 Bacillota bacterium | reverse complement strand
GGTTCATAAGGGATGATGGAATAATAAAGGTAAGCAGATCCCTGAAGGAAATCGCATCAAAAGCACGCATTACAAAGGAAATTGTCAGCAAGGAATTGGGCAGGGAACCTTCTGTAAATGAAATAGCAGAAAGAATGAATGTATCGACCGAAGAACTTGTACTGGCACTTGAAGCTGGGTGTTCACCGGAATCTCTTTACAGTACGGTTGGAGAAGGTGACAATTCACCTATACTACTGATAGACCGTATAAACGCCGATAACAACAGCAGTGAAGTAGATTTGATTGACAAAATTGCAATCAGGCAGATTCTTGATTCTCTTGATACAAGAGAGAGGCAGATTATTATACTAAGATACTTTAAGGAAAAAACCCAGGTGCAGATTGCCAAGTTGTTAGGTATTTCACAGGTTCAGGTGTCCAGAATTGAGAAAAAGATTCTTAAGGATATAAAGCATAAAATGATTGCAAATGGCAACTAAAATTTTCTAATTTTTATCAAAAATAAATATTTCTTTTTCCATAATAATTTTTTAAATATTTGCAAAAAATATCCTTGTAAAGGTTTGCTTATTTAAATCATCAGTTATTATGGAGGTCTTATGATTAACAGTTTTACCAAGCAGGAATATTCGGAATATGTTAAAAGTGTGTCCCCAAATTCAAAACTTATTACAAATGTAATAAAAGCCTTCGCGGTCGGCGGGCTTATTTGTGTTATCGGACAAATTATTTTTAACTGGCTTAAGGGAAGGGGTCTTGACCCAGATATGGTATCAGGGCTTACCAGCACCATTATGATTTTTTTTGGTGCTTTTTTTACCGGTCTTAATATATATGATGAGTTGGGTAGATTTGCAGGGGCAGGTTCCATAGTACCTATTACCGGTTTTGCAAATTCCGTAGTATCACCTGCAATGGAATTTAAAACAGAAGGATATATTATGGGAACCTCAGCAAAAATGTTTGTTATAGCCGGCCCTGTTATCGTATTCGGCATATGTTCATCAATAGTGGTGGGAATTATACACTACATTTTAACATTGTGATAGTGGATAACCCTCACCCGGCTTAAGGAAATAAGGTTAGAAGGAAACCATCAAAAAAATTTTTCAAGGAGGTACCTAGCCCTTTCCATTTCTATGTTTATTTATAGGAGATGGGTTGGGCATGGGCATTATCATGGCAGATAAGCATATGGGCAAACAGACTGTTTTTATGAAAAGTCCCCCATCAATTAAAGCTACAGCAAGTATTGTGGGTCCCAAAGAAGGTAAGGGGACCTTAAAGCAGTACTTTGATTACATCATTCCCGATGAACTCTGGGGCGAAGACAGTTGGGAAAAAGCGGAGAGCAAGCTGGTAAGAGAAACCCTTGCCAAGGTTCTCCAAAAGGCTGGTATGGCCAACAGCCAGATTGAATACGTTTTGGCAGGAGATTTGTTAAATCAATGTATAGCAGCCAATTACGGTCTTCGGGAAACCGATATACCATTTTTCGGGTTATTCGGTGCCTGTTCCACCATGGCCGAGTCAATGAGTCTGGGCAGCATGCTTATAGATGGCGGCTTCGCTGATAATGTGATATGTCTTACCTCAAGCCATTTTTGTTCGGCAGAAAGACAATTCAGATATCCTCTGGAACTGGGGAGCCAGAGAGCTCCGACCTCCCAATGGACTGTTACCGGCTCTGGTGCAGTGATACTAACTTCAGAACAAACCGGACCGTATATAAAATGTGTTACTACAGGCAAAATAAACGATATGGGTATTACTGATGCAAATAATATGGGAGCTGCAATGGCTCCTGCAGCCGCAGATACTATCCTTACTCATTTTTCTGATACAGGATTGACTCCTGATTACTATGATTTGATTGTCACAGGTGATCTTGGTAAGGTGGGAAAGAAAATTTGTTTAGAGTTGCTTAATATGAATGGTCTTGATATTGAAAACAGATATAATGACTGCGGTGTTATGATATTCGACACAAAACAACAGGATGTTCATTCAGGAGGCAGCGGCTGTGGCTGTTCTGCTACTGTCTTTGCCGGTTATATTTACAAGGAAATGATGAAGGGAAACATAAAAAGAGTATTGTTTATAGCTACAGGCGCTTTAATGAGCCCTGTAAGTACCCAGCAGAAAGAGAGTATTCCTGGTATAGCTCACGCTGTGAGTATTCACAGAAGCCTGGATTAGAAGGACTAATACTATATTGTGAAATTAATATATATAAGTAACTGATAGGAGAATATATATGAGTTATATAAATGCTTTTTTGGTTGGAGGAGCAATATGTGCTGTCGGACAGATTCTTATTGATAAAACAAAACTGACACCGGCACGTATTCTTGTTTTATTTGTTGTCTCGGGTGTTTTATTAACGGCTCTGGGTATATACCAGAAGCTGGTAGACTTTGCTGGTGCCGGTGCCACCATTCCCCTTACTGGTTTTGGTTATAATCTGGCAAAAGGAGTTTTTAATGAGGTCGATCAGACAGGCTTGATGGGTGCGCTTACCGGAGGCTTTAAGGCTGCAGCTGCAGGACTTGGGGCTGTAATATTTTTTGGATATATAATGTCGATAGTGGCCAAACCAAAGGCTAAAAGATAGTAGATGTAGCCAGGATAAACAAATGTATCCTGGCTTTACTTATATTGTATTATTCGTATCAGCCATGGTGTATATTATTAATGAATTTATATTGGGTATTACAGCAGGTTGAACAAAATTCCATGCAATAAGAGGAATTTTGAAAAAAAATATAGAATTTTGTATAAAAATTATATATAATTAGGTATGGTTTTTTATGCATACGTACAACATAAATTAATCTATTAATAATAAGGTGGATAATGATGAACATCGAATACATAAACCCCTTCATCGAAGCTAGTCAGACAGTGTTGAAGCAAGTTGCTAATGTTGATGCCAAATTGGGGAAAGTTTATTTGAAAACCGCTCCCTATAAGGGTGAATCGATTCTGATTATTGTCGGTATTACCGGAAAAATAAGAGGCCAGGCAATATTTACCATGACAAAGCCCGTTGCTTTTAAAATAGCATCAGCAATGATGTTCGGTATGACTGTCGATGAATTAAATGAAATATCCAAAAGTGCTTTATCCGAATTAACAAATATGATTTTAGGGAATACAGCGACTATACTATATAACAAGGGAATAGGTATTGAAATTACTCCTCCATCTCTTTTACTGGGTGAAAATCTTCAAATATCTCCATCAAAAATGAAAACAATCTGTATCCCGCTTTACTTAAATGATGACGAAACATTGGAAATAGATATTTCTGTTGAAGATTAATTTTGATTTAAATATATAAAATGATAAAATAGTTTAAAGTATATTAAAAAGATGGTTTATACCATCTTTTTCTATTGGATAAATTTTGAACAAAATATTTGTTTACTTTGGAACTTTGAAAGGAGTTTTCATTAATATGGCGCTTAATATTGTATTGGTTGAACCCGAGATACCCCAGAACACCGGGAACATAGTAAGAACCTGTGCCGCGACAGGGGCTGTCTTGCATTTGGTCGGCCCGCTTGGGTTTTCCATTGAAGATAGATATCTGAAAAGAGCAGGTCTGGACTACTGGGATGAGGCGAAAATAAATTATTATAACAATCTAAAGGACTTTATAGATAAGTATGGAGACCGTAAACTTTACTATTCCACAACAAAAGCTATTCATAATTACTGTGATGTGGCTTATGAAGATGATTGTTTTATACTATTTGGAAAAGAAACGGCTGGTTTACCGGAGGAATTGTTAAAAGATAACAAAGAGACCTGCATAAGAATTCCAATGAAAGAGGGAATAAGATCATTAAATCTTTCCAATTCTGTTGCAATTGTTGTATATGAAGCTTTCAGGCAGAGGAATTTTGAGAACCTCAGTACTGAAGGGAAATTGGTAAGATATGACTGGTAACAGGTATTATTTATGCTTTTAGATAGATTTAAACAAAAAGAGTGATAAATAAAAAAAAGTGGGTATATTAATATTGGAGCAAAAAAGTTAAGGAGTGGGTTGAAATGGTAAATAGAAGCAGGCTTGTTGGTGAATTTATGGAATTGGTAAGGATAGATAGTTTATCACTAAAAGAGAGACAAATATGTGATACTCTGAAGAAAAAGCTTCAGGAACAGGGATATGATCCGATTGAGGATGACGCAGGGCAAAAAGTAGGAGGCCAGTGCGGTAACATAATATGTACGATAAAAGGAAATAAGGATGTTCCCGCTGTTTTAGTAACAGCTCACATGGATACAGTAGTACCAGGTATAGGCAAAAAGCCTATAATTGAGGGGGATTTGATAAAAAGTGATGGTACAACCATCCTTGGCGGAGATGATGCTGCCGGTATAGCCATAATCCTGGAGACCTTAAAAATACTAAAGGAACAGGGAATTGAACACGGAGATATCCAGGTTGCGTTTACAATTGCAGAGGAGATAGGTCTACTCGGTGCAAAAAACCTTGATTATAGTAAGATATATGCCAAGTACGGATTTATTATGGATAGCGATGGGAGAATTGGATGTGCCGCTGTTAAAGCACCGTCACAAAATAAAATTCATGTGGTCATTAAGGGGAAGGCAGCCCATGCGGGAATGGAACCTGAAAAAGGAATAAGTGCCTTTTCAATTATGGCTGATGCCATTTCTTCAATGAAGCTGGGGCGTATAGATGAGGAAACAACAGCAAATATTGGCGTCGTACATGGTGGTGTAGCAACAAACATAGTTTGTGACAGGGT
The DNA here is from genome assembly GCA_023412635.1 of Bacillota bacterium. Taxonomy (GTDB): domain Bacteria; phylum Bacillota; class Clostridia; order Acetivibrionales; family DSM-1351; genus Ruminiclostridium. The sequence continues at coordinate 1,691 of JAEYNI010000243.1, read as the reverse complement.
TGAAATCGAAGGTGAAGCAAGAAGCCGTCAAACTTCAAAGTTACATCAACAGACAGAACATATGCGGGACTGCTTTGAAAAAGCAGCTGCCAAGTGGGGCGGGCAGATAGAGTTTATCGCAGAGAATGAATATCAGGCCTACAATATAGACATGAATTCTAATATTATTAAAATAATGGAAAAGGCCGCGGTTGAGAGCGGATTTGTTTTTGAGGCCGTGACAACCGGTGGAGGAAGCGATACAAATATAATCAATTCTAAAGGAATAGAAGCTGTGGACTTAAGTATCGGTATGTCTAAGATCCATGGCGTACAGGAACAAATTTCGATTACTGATATGGAGGATGCTGTCAGGTTTTTAATTTCAATATTAAATAATGTTAGGTGATTACTGATATGCATTTGATCGGACTGAATTAGGGGGAACTGTGTTGCAAACAACAACTTTGAAGCTTTCAGAAATAAACATTGATGATAAGCTTAAATTTGATAGTTATTTTAGAATAGCGGATTTAAAGGTGTCAGAACTTAATTTTACCAACTTCTTCATGTGGAGAGATTATTACAAAAACAGATATAGCATTGTAAATGATTTTTTATGCATAATATCAATGACGGATGTAGAGCAGCCCTTTTGCTTTTTCCCCATTGGAGACTACAGCAGAATTGGTGAGTTGAAGGGTGCTCTGTATATTTTGAAGGAGCACTTCGCAGAAATGGGCTGGCAATTCAGGATGAGAAGAGTATCTTCTGAACAGCTGGCTGTTTTGGAGACGTTGAGCTTTTGCTATGAGTCAGTTGAGGACAGGGACAATTTTGACTACCTGTACCTGGTAAAAAGCCTTTCAACACTTGCGGGTAAAAAGCTTGATGGAAAGAGAAATCATATAAACAAATTCAGAAAACTATATACCTTTGAATACGAGGAAATAAGCGAGACTAATATTTCAGACTGCAAAGACATTCTTGAGAATTGGTGTACTCAGAGAGATTATTTAACACAAAGCAGTCTTATTGCAGAAAGAATAGCTAATCTGGAACTATTGGATAATTACAAATCCCTCGGCTTAAAGGGCGCAATAATAAAGGTTGATGGTGTACCTCAAGCCTTTACTGTAGGTGAACAGTTGAACAGAGATACAGCTGTAATTCACATTGAAAAGGCAAATGCCGACATACACGGACTATATCCGCTGATAAACCAGCAGTTCGTGGCAAATCAATGGACAGGTCTGGAATATGTGAACCGTGAACAGGATCTGGGTCTTGAAGGACTGAGAAGAGCTAAGATGTCCTATAATCCGGTGGGCTTTGTTGAAAAGTATATAGTTGCACTTTGTTAAATATTTATTAATTTGGGCGTTTACACTATTGAAAATGTTTTTGAAATATTATAGAATTAGTTTGGTTTAGGAAATCAAAACCAATATCAATATTGTTCATAAGCATTAATTTGCTTGATAAGGGACGAAATTAACATCGTTTCTAATTAATAAAAACTTAGGAGGTAACAACAATGGCAGTAAAAATGGGTATTAACGGTTTTGGACGTATTGGACGTCTAGTTTTCAGGGCTGCAATAAACAACCCTAATGTAGAAGTAAAGGGAATCAATGATCCATTCATCGATCTCGAGTACATGAAATATATGTTAACTTATGACACAGTTCATGGTAAATTCGAAGGAACTG
>JAEYNI010000316.1 GCA_023412635.1 Bacillota bacterium | reverse complement strand
TTGTTAAATTAACCGATGTAAGAGGAAGATTGGTAAAGAATCTTTCAAAAGGTTACAAGCAGAGAGTTGGCTTGGCTCAATCACTTTTGGGAAATCCCGAGGTTCTTATACTTGACGAACCTACGGTCGGTCTTGACCCGAAGCAGATAATTGAAATTCGTAAGCTTATAAAGGCACTTGGCAAGCAGCATACAATTATTCTAAGTTCTCACATACTGCCTGAGGTAAGTGCTGTTTGTGAACGTGTAGTTATTATTAATAAAGGTAAAATAGCTGCAATTGATACACCTGACAATCTGTCCAAGGGAATGAATACAGTTAGTAAGCTGTCGGCTACCATTGCAGGGCCAAAGGGTTCAATTGCAAATGCTATTGAAGAGATTTACGGCATCAAATATGTCGAACCCCATATTGAAAAAGAGAAAGATGTTACTGAATTCATTATTGAATCAGATAAGGAAATAGATATCAGAAGACCTCTATTCTTCGCTATGGCTAAAGCGGGATACCCAATCATAGAGTTGAAATCCCTTGACCTTACACTTGAAGACATATTCCTTCAGTTAACAACGCAGGAAAAGGAGGTTATATAAGCTATGCTATCCATATTTAAAAAGGAATTTAAATCTTATTTTAATTCTCCGATTGCTTATGTAATGATCGGCTTGTTTGTATTTATTTCTTCAATTCTTTTTTATATAAACCTTGCTTCGTCAACAGCGGAGTACAACTTCAATCTGAATTACATGGCACTGATATTGGTACTAATAGTTCCCATATTAACGATGAAGACCCTTGCAGATGAAAGAAAGAGCGGCACCGAGGTATTGCTTATCACATCACCTACATCGTTGACAAGTATAGTTGTTGGTAAGTATTTGGCTGCTTTCGCAGTATTTCTTGTTATGACTGTTATTACTTTTATATATCCTATAATTCTTTCAGTGCTTGGAGAACCCTCGGTTTCTGAAATCGTTGGCGGTTATGTCGGCTTTATCCTTTTAGGAGCGGCCTTTATAGCTTTTGGTGTGTTTGCATCATCACTTACTGAAAGTCAGATAATCTCTGCAATTGTTAGTGTAGTCGGCCTTTTGGTTATGTGGATGCTGCAGGGTATAGCACCTTCCCTGGGAGGTATATGGTCAAAGATCCTTAACTGGTTTTCGTTATATTCCAGAACAGAGGACTTCTTCTCTGGTATACTTTCGCTGGGACCGGTAGTTTACTATTTAAGTTTCTCGGCGGTATTTGTATTCCTGACAATTAGAGTAATAGAAAAAAGACGCTGGAGTAAGGGGTGATAAAAAGTGGGAAAATTTAAATTGGATAAAAGATCTCTTAAATACGGTTCAAATTCAATAATCTTAATTGTTGCTGTATTATTTATAGCAGTAATTGTTAACCTGCTTGTGGGTATGGGTGACATAAAGTGGGATTTGACCGCTGATAAACTTTATTCCCTGAGTGACGATAGTAAAACTATTCTTAAGGATATAAAGAAAGATGTTACAATATACGGTTTGTTTGATGATGGAGAAATCTCAAACGGAGATGCGTATAAAGATCTGATAAATCTATTAGGGCAATACGAAAAGTTCGGAATAAAGGTAACTTACATTGACCCTGATAAGGATCCTGGAACAATAGCTTCCTTTGATAAGGACAAGACAAAGAATATAGCTAAAGGCGACTTTGTTGTAAAAAGCGGAAACAAGGTTAAAAGGCTTGGCGCGGCAGAGTTGTATGGTGAAAACTCCCAATATGGCAGAATGTACAGAGCTGAACCCTTGATTACAGGAGCAATCAAATTTGTAACATCTGATGTTACACCTGTTGCTTATTTTGTAGAAGGCCATGATGAGTACTCCATAACCAGGAATTTAACACAGATTGCAGCAGTTCTTGGAAATAATAATTTCGAAGTAAAGTCATTGTCACTGGTTACTTCTGAAAAAGTTCCTGAAGACTGTAAGCTGCTTGTTTTTGCATCACCTAAACAGGACCTTACTGAAGCTGAGCTGATTAAGGTTAATGCTTATCTTAAAGATGGCAAGGGAAGAATTGTATTCCTGTTTGATTCTGTTGAATCAGGAAACAAATTTACAAAGTTTGAAGAGTTGCTTTCAGCATATAATATAGGTATAAACTATGACAAAGTTAAGGAACTTGATGAACAAATGCATTTGCCTCAGGATGAGTATTCATTGATTGCAAAGCTCGAGAGCAATGATATAAACAATTCCTATAACAGTTCGCAAGGTTATGTGTTCATGCCCGATTCAAGAAGTCTTTCAATCTTGAAAAATGACAAGGAATGGCTTAAGACCTATTCTCTGATTAAAACAACAGATAAAGCTCAGGCTTCCAGCATATTAGACCAGGGCTCAACCCAGTCAGGACCTTTTGATCTGGCTGTTGCTTCTGAAATTACAGGAGGCAGCAAGATGTTGGTATTCGGTAATGGAATATTCCTTACAGATTCCGCTTTGTCAAGCCAGTATTCAAGCTATTTTGCCGAAGGTGCAAATTACTTCCTGAGTACAGTAGTGAACTGGATGCAGGATAAGGATGATCAGACAACAGTTTCTTCAAAATTAGTTACTGCTAAAACCCTTACAGTAACTGCAACTCAGGTAAAAGGAATATCAATTGTTTTAGTGGGGGTTCTACCTGTTCTAATAATGGGATGTGGTTTCGTTGTTTGGTCAAGAAGGAGGCATTTATAAAATATGAAGTTATTTAGGAATGCTATAATTCTCGTTGTTGTATTGGGCCTTCTGGCGGGTGCGTATTTTTACCTGAACAATAAAAATGCAGGTAAAGAGGATTTTTCTGAAGAGCCGCCACAAGAGGATGAAATTCTTGTTATTTCTTCAGACAGAGATAAAATTAACTCTATTGAGTTCAATAACGAGAGCGGTAATTTCAAACTTGTAAAAAAGGACACGGACAACTGGGCCATTGAGCCTGCAATGGAATTCCCTCTAAATAATAACACTGTTGAAGCCGCTGCTTTAGATTTCTCAGCGGTGGTTGCAAACAAAATCATTGAGGAGAAGGCCGCGGATTTGAGCAAATATGGTCTTGATAAGCCCAAGTCTTCACTTAAAGTCGGATTATCGGACGGAACCTTTAAAGAAATTGAGGTTGGAGCTGTGACTCCTACCAGTGACGGAATTTACGTCAAGAACAAGGGCGAAGACAAGGTTTATGTTGTAGGTATGTATTATCAGAGTAAATTTGATTACAGCAGGGGCTATTTTGCAGTAAAGGATATCCTTCCTGTTGAGGCTGCCACTATAAAAAAGGTTTCTTATGAGAAGAATGGTGAGATGCAGTTTGCTCTTGATATAAAATCCGAAACGGACGTTGATATTACAGAACCAATTAAGGAAAAAGCCGAGACCTCGGAAGTTGCCAAGATAACAGCTACAGTAGTCCAATTGGCTGTAAAGGATATCATTGACGAAAATCCTGATCTGGCAAAGTACGGTCTTGATAAGCCTGCATTTGCTATTGAGTATGCTGATGATAAAACATCTAAAAAGGTTTTATTTGGTAAAGAACTTGAAAAAGGTAAAACAGTATATGCTAAATATCCTGACGGGAAAAGTGTCTTTACTGTCGATATATCAGCATTGAGTTTTCTTGATGTTAAGTTCAGTAACCTTGTGAGCTCCTTTGTTTTCTTGCCTAACATAGCTGATGTTAACAAGATTGAACTCACAATTGACGGAAAGACTATTGTATCTGAAATAAATACTGTTAAAGGCGACTCAGATAAGGATACCTTCAAGGTTGACGGAAAAGATGCCAATATGAAGAATGAAAAAGACAATTCACTTTTCAGAGCTTTCTATTCTGCAATGATAGGTATAACCATGAACAAGTATGAACCGGGACTGAACCCTTCGGGAACTCCTGAGGTGACTATAAAGTATTACATGAAGCCTGATTCAAAGCCTGTAACAATAGAGTATATACCTAAGGATGAACATTACTACTATGCAATGAAGGATGGAGTATATACAAACAGAATAGTTTTAAAATCGAAGCTTGATGAACCGGAAGGAATAAGAGAGACATATAAGACTTTAAAAGCAGCGATTGATAAGGAAGCTGGTAAGTAATCCAATGGCCGGTAAGCGATATGGTGTGAATCAAATCAATTTCGACCGGTAATCGAATTAAATTAAAAGTAATGTCATGGGCAACTCCCTCATAGAATTATACAAAGGATTATAAATAATCCTCGGATTATCCTCTGGAACAATTGGTTCCAAATATTCTATGTTGGGAGTTGCTTTTTTTGATAAAGGGAGAATTCAGCAATATTCTAAAAGTGGCGTTTTTGTATATGGCAACAATAATAGGAGCGGGTTTCGCATCCGGGCAGGAAATTATTCAATTTTTTTCCATGTATTATGCTGGAGGATTTTTTGGTATCTTGTTAGCCGGTCTATTATTCTCGATTGTAGGATATGTAGTCCTTAACAAGGTATTCTCGGAAAGAATAAGCAGCTACGATGAGTTTCTGTTTCCAATGACGGGGTATTTTCTCGGGAGAATAATGGAATTCATAGTGATGCTGTTTATGACCTGTATAATGTGTGTTATGATCGCAGGTTTGGGGAATGTGCTTGCTGAACTGACAGGACTTGATTACAGGTATTCCGTCGCAATTAGTGCTTTGGCAACACTGATAGTCATAATGACCAATATAGAAGGAATAGTTACAATAAGTACCTTTTTATCTCCGCTGCTGATAGCGGGAATCATTTTTATAGGCTTCTATATCCTCGCTTCAAAAGACACCTCTGTTTTCAGTATTTCCGGAAAGATAAGAATGTTTACACACAACTGGGTATTTTCGGCCATTCTATACGTCAGCTATAATACAATACTTTCAACCGTTCTGATGACCAGAATGCTGCCTTATCTTAAATCAAACAGAGTCAGCAAATGGGGAGGAATCCTTGGAGGGGGGATGTTGTGTATTACTGCACTGATATTGAATTCGGCACTCTATTTCTTTTATCCCCATTCAATAGTATCTGAAATACCTGTACTTGGAATTATACAAAATAACAGCAAACTTCTGGCTAATATCTACAGTGTTATTCTAATACTAGCCATGTTTACCTCTGCAGTAACCTCCGGTTATTGTTTGAGTGAAAGGGTCAGTTCCAAACTTAAAATTAATTATAGACTAATTGCAGCTGTACTCTGTGCAGTGGTAATACCTATGTCATCTCTTGGATTTTCAAGCCTCATTGCTACCTTGTATCCCATATTCGGATACCTTGGACTATTCCTGCTGTTTATAATACTACTCAATTTTATTAAAGGACGTTTTTCAAAACCCCAATTACAGACAAATACAAAGATACGAGACAAGGCAGGCTAAAGAAAGTGAAATACAGCGTTGAATATATTGGTTGGATATAGACATCAAGCATATCTCCCGCCTTGATAGACTCATAAATAGTTATTTGATATAATGTTACTAGTTATTATGGAAAAAGATACAATAGCGGAATATACAAAAGAAAACCAGAGGTGAAATTGCAAGTATGACTTCCCAACCAGAAATCAAAGTTCTTAAAACTAAAAAAAAGTCCAACTCAGTTTCGGGTGTTATAACGTTCTTTTTGCTGGTTATAGCCATTTTGATTATGGCGTTTGCGGTATACCTCAAGTCTATCGGTTATGATTTCAAAAATTTCAGTATAGATGGTTCAATTGAATATGTTAAGACAAATTCCCGGAATTCTATCAACACATCGGCTTCAGATATTTCATTCTCCCAGGATGGAAGCGTAGACTGCAAGGTTTACAGGGGAAACATAGTAATTCTGTCACGGGATGGAGTAAAGTGGTTTGATAAAAAGGGAAAACTTTTGCAGGAGAAAGCACTTACCTTATCAAGACCGGTCTTGAGAAACTCCAAGAAGTATATGGCCATCATAGACATTTCCGGCAGAGATATATATTTCTTTAAGGACCAAACCCAACTATGGACCAGAAAGCTCGATAATCAAATTATCAACGCCGAGGTAAGCGAGGAAGGGTACACAACAGTTATAACCCAGTCAAAGGAATTTAAATCGGCTGTACTGGTGATTGACGTGAACGGTGTCGACAAATATAAAAAGTTTTGCGCTGAGGATATTGTTCTAAGTGCAAAGTCTTTAAATGACGGTGATGATGTACTTATAAATCAGGTAGTTACAAAAGGTATCAAAGCCGGTACTCAATTTGAATTTAATAACATATATGAAGAAAAGCCCTTTGCTGCTCTTGGCATTGAGGAAAATGTCTTCCCGGTACTCCAGTCTCTTGGAGAGAACACTGCGGCAATAGGCCAGAGCCTTGTGCTGCTAATGGACAAGCAGGGTAAGGAGCTTTGGAGAAAAACTGCTGAAGCCGTATATTGTGTTGCTCCAAACAGTGGTAAATATCTAATTGTGGCAGGGAAATTCAGTGATTCTGCCGGAGCGGTCAGTCAAAGGGTAGTGGTATTAAACTCAAAGGGAGAAGAGGTTTACAGCTTTGATCAGCCTGAAAATATAAGCGGTATAAGTCAATACGGGGACAAGCTTGCCTTAAGGACCCAGAGAAGTATATACCTTTATTCATTGCAAGGGGAAAAGCTTGGGCATTACATCGCGCGAAACGAGATTAAGGATGCGTATTTGACAGGTGATAACGAAGCTATTGTTATAACCGGAGGAAATATATCTCTGGTAGAAATAAAGTAAAGGTAAAAGGGCTGCGAATGAATTGGACGGACATTAGTGTATTGGTTATTATTACAATATTCACAATAATAGGTGTAAGAAACGGTTTCCTATACTCTGTATTTAGGTTGCTTTCCTACATATTGTCGGTTATATTTGCAATAAAGTTTTATCCTGTACTATCGGCTATGCTGCAAAAAACTATAATCTACTCCAACATAAAAACAGCTGTTATCAATGGAATAACAAAACAGCAGGCAGCTGACGGGATATCCCTTCAGGAGCGGACAGCCCAGTCTATTGTAGATGGTTTAAAGCTACCTGGCTTCTTAAAGGATGCAATACTTAGAAATGTGGGAGAAAAAGATATTTTCGGTGTTCAGAAAATAACAGATGCAATAAGCTCAGAGGTAGCTACTCTTGTAATTAACATTCTGAGTATGATATTGATTTATGTTATTATCAGGTTCGGCCTTATCTTCGTCAAAGTAATAATAAAGGCTATAGCAAAAATTCCGGTATTCAAACAATTGGATAAGGCAGGAGGATTGGTTCTAGGCGCCATAGAGGGCATTTTTATCGTTTATATATTATGTGCTCTTCTTGTGCTGTTCAGTGCCTTTCCGAAATTTTCAAAGGCTATAGATTCTGTTCAGAATTCTCAATTCGCAAGTTATTTCTATCAAAATAATTTCATCATGAGTTTTTTGTCGACCGAGGAAGATCAGCCCAAACCAAATGAGCTTAAATCGGAAGAGCTTAAATCAGAAGAGATTAAATCGTAAAGTTAACTGACAGTTAATGTTTTCACTCCTAACCATATATTTGTTTTCATGTTTTTTATCCACTTAGTCAATCAAGCTAGACACATTATACTCATAAGTGTAAAATAAGGTTAAATCAGGCTGGGACAGCATTATCCCGGCTATTATTTTAAGTTCAAACTGGAGTATTCGTAATAGATTGTAGCGTGTTAAGCTGTATTTAGAATCATAATTATTACTTTGGGAATCGAAGAATATTTGTCTTATACTACTATATTAGCTTTACAGTAGTGGAATGGAGGTCAATATGAGAAGTGATATCGTAAAAAAGGGAATTGAAAGAGCTCCCCACAGGGCACTCTTCAAAGCGATGGGCTATACTGATGAAGAGCTTGAGAGACCATTAATCGGAGTTGTTAACTCACAAAATGAAATTGTACCTGGACATATTCACCTTGATAAAATAACTGAAGCTGTTAAAGCCGGTATCAGAATGGCAGGGGGTACACCAATAGAATTTGGTGCCATAGGTGTTTGTGACGGTATAGCCATGGGACATACAGGAATGAAGTATTCACTGGCTACCAGAGAACTTATAGCTGATTCCTGCGAAGCAATGGGAAAAGCGCACAGCTTTGATGGAATGGTATTCATACCAAACTGTGATAAAATTGTTCCTGGAATGCTGATGGCGGCAGCCAGAATCGATGTGCCTTCAATTGTTATCAGTGGAGGGCCCATGCTTTCTCTGAACAAGGACGGAAAGCAGCTGGACCTCAATACCATGTTTGAAGCAGTAGGTGCTTTCAAGGCAGGAAAGATAACCAAGGAAGAAGTAGATGACTTTGAAAACAGTGCATGTCCAGGTTGCGGTTCCTGCTCCGGCATGTTTACAGCAAACTCTATGAACTGTCTGACAGAGGTTCTGGGACTGGGTTTGACCGGCAACGGTACTATTCCCGCAGTATACGCTGAGAGAATCAGACTTGCCAAGCATGCCGGTATGAAGGTTATGGAGCTGGTAGAAAAAGATATCAAGCCCTCCGACATTTTAACTGAAAAGGCTTTTGAGAATGCATTGACTGTTGATATGGCCCTGGGCTGTTCAACCAACTCTGTGCTTCACCTGCCGGCAATAGCCAACGAAATAGGCTTACAGATAAACCTGGATATCATTAATGAAATCAGCTCAAAAACACCGAATCTGTGCAAGCTGGCACCGGCCGGCAACTACCACATACAGGATCTTTATGCTGCGGGTGGAGTTCAGGCAGTAATGAAGGAGCTATCCCAGAAGGGCTTGCTGCATCTGGACTTAATTACTGCCACAGGAAAAACTGTTGGAGAAAATATCGAAAACGCAAAGGTTAAAGACTATAACGTTATAAAAAGTATAGAGGCACCCTATAGCCAAACGGGCGGAATAGCCGTACTCAGAGGAAATATAGCACCTGACGGAGCTGTGGTAAAGAAATCGGCAGTGGCTGATTCAATGCTGGTGCATAAAGGGCCTGCCAGAGTGTTTGACAGTGAGGATGAAGCTATCAAGTCTATTTACGAGGGTAAAATCGTTAAGGGCGATGTTGTGATAATCCGCTATGAAGGACCTAAAGGCGGCCCCGGAATGAGAGAGATGCTTGGGCCTACCTCGGCTATAGCCGGAATGGGTCTGGACAGCTGCGTGGCCCTTATTACTGACGGCAGATTTTCCGGTGCCTCAAGAGGAGCGTCCATAGGGCATGTATCACCGGAGGCGATGGAAGGCGGTCCGATTGCCCTAATTCAAGAGGGAGATATTGTTAATATCAATATACCGGAAGGTCGTCTCAACATAGAATGCAGCCAGCAGGAGCTAGACAGAAGAAAAGCTTTGTGGAGTGCACCGGAGCCAAAGATAACAAGCGGATATCTTGGCAGATATTCAAGACTGGTAACATCGGCAAGTACCGGAGCAGTACTCAAATAGTTTAGAGCTCATTTTAAGAGGGGTGGCAATTTTGCAATTTCACTGTAAGATTTTGTGATAGAAGGAGTGGTTGAATGAAAATACTGGGCGCTGACGTAATTATTGAGTGCTTAAAGGAACAGGGAGTCGATACCGTATTCGGTTACCCGGGCGGTCAGGCTATAGTTATATATGATGCCTTGTACAGGGCAAGAGATGAGATAAAGCATATACTTACCTCCCATGAACAGGGAGCCTCCCACGCAGCCGACGGCTATGCCAGAGCTACAGGCAAGATTGGTGTGTGCATAGCAACCTCGGGGCCGGGTGCCACAAACCTGGTAACAGGCATAGCAACGGCGTACATGGATTCTGTGCCGATGGTTGCCATAACAGGTCAGGTACCAACCGGTCTGCTGGGCAAGGACTCCTTTCAGGAGGTGGATATCACAGGAATAACAATGCCAATAACAAAGCATAATTTTATAGTCAAGGATGTTACAAAACTGGCCGATACCATTCGGAAAGCCTTTGCCATAGCTAGAGAAGGCCGGCCGGGTCCCGTTCTGGTGGACGTCTGTAAGGATGTTACTGCAACTCAGGTGGAATACACCCCAAGGGTTCCTGATAAGAAGGATTATATTTCAAATAAATATCATGACATAAGCAGCAAGGAATTTGAAGCTGCCGTCATAGCAATTAACAGGGCTTTAAAGCCTGTTATTATAGCCGGAGCAGGTGTGGGAATAGCAGGGGCTGAAGAAGAGGTACGAAGGCTGTCCGAGCTTGTAAGCATTCCCGTAAGTACTTCTCTGATGGGGATGGGGACCTTCCCGGGAACTCATGAATTCTTTCTTGGAATGGTGGGGATGCATGGAACAAAAAGCTCAAACTATGCTGTACATAACTGCGATCTTTTGATTGCCATTGGAAATCGCTTCAGTGACAGAATAGTGAGTAAGGTAAGCAGCTTTGCACCTGAAGCCGAAATAATGCACATTGATGTAGACTCTGCCGAAGTCGGCAAAAATATAAATGTTAACTATCCTCTGGTAGGTAATATAAAGCAGATTCTTCAAACTTTGATAAAAGGTGTAGAAGCCAGGAAGGATACTGAATGGATATCCAGGATAAAAGATTGGAAGGATAAATACCCTTTGAAATATAGCAGGTCGGAAGAATATCTTCGCCCTCAGTACATTGTTGAAAGGTTGTATGAACTTACTGCCGGCGATGCCATCATAACCACCGAAGTAGGTCAGCACCAGATGTGGGCGGCCCAGTATTACAAGTATACGAGATTCAGACAGTTTGTTTCCTCAGGAGGGTTGGGAACAATGGGCTATGGACTGGGGGCCTGTATCGGAGCGCAGTTGGGAAGACCTGACAAAAAGGTCATCAATATCGCCGGCGACGGCAGTTTCAGAATGAACCTGAACGAACTGGCCACTGCGGTAGAATACAAGCTTCCTATAATCATTGCTCTCTTCAACAACAGGGCTCTCGGAATGGTAAGGCAGTGGCAGGAGCTGTTTTTTGACAGCAGGTTCAGCCAGACCTCCATTGACAGGGGAACCAACTTTAAAGCACTGGCTGAAGCGTTTGGGGCAAAGGGCATAAATGTGACGCACCCGGATCAGGTTGATGGGGCAATCAGAGCAGCACTTGCCGAAACAGATACACCGGTACTGATCAATTTTGAAATCGATAAGGATGACAAGGTATTTCCTATTGTGCCTCCGGGCGCAGGGATTAACGAGGTAGTAGACTGTTAAGTAAATCCTTTAGGACGATTGAGGCTTTAGCCTGACTAATAAATCGTAAAAAAAGGTACGGATGAACTCCGTACCTTTTACATGCTCTCTTTACCACTTAAGAATATCGCTAAGCTTGAACTTTGAGTCAGTATCCAACTTCACTGTATAACACCAGCTGTATTTGTTGTTAACATAGTCTTTACCTGAGTACTTCACCCCTATTTCCTCAAAAACATAAACCCTGTAGGTACTTGAATCATTTACTTGTTCAATGGCGTAGATCTCATATTTTACAAGCTTTTCCCTGGTATTTTTCTTGTAAAGGCTTGAAACCAGCTTTTTCTGAGAATTATAAAGATTACTTCCCTTCAGAAGGTAAGGTTCTACCGATGCAAACTTATTATTATTGATAGCTGTAATAATATTTTGTTCATAGAGGTTGATTGTGTTTTCAATCTCCTTGACCGTTGAGTTATTAATATCCCAGAACAATTTTGGTTTATGATTTACTACCGTTTTATCAAAAGCATTCCAGAAAGCACCTTTTGTATCAATAATGCTGCTGATCTGTCCATAAGGGATTTCGAATTCCGGGAAGCCTGCTGCATAAGGTGCAATTTCATAAGGGTGATAATATATTTTCAGCGAATCACTGCCGAGGATAAAGGGCTGATCTTCCGATACTGTAACTTTTGTATCAAAATATGCCAGACCACCTGAAATAGTCGCAACCCTTTCATCCAGAAGTATTTGATTTTTAACTAGGGAGGTAAGCTTATCTGCATAATTGCTACCGGATTTGAACAAATCCTTCAGTTGGTAAAATACTCCCGTCTTTAGGTCAATATAAAAATAATCCTGTGAGGGCATTCCGTGGGCGGCACCTACGGGATACCAATACCCGCTTTTGTCAATAATCAGTAAATCCTTGTTTACATTTGTTGAAAAGTTACGGGTAAGCTCCTCAAGATATTCTTCATCATCATTAGAGGTTTCAGAGCCAATGTTGTTCAAAAATTCAGCTTTCAGCTTATTATTTATACTGTCCTGTACAGTAGTATTTTCCATTCCTGATAATTCAGGATACTCGATAAAGGTAAAATAGTCAGGCCGGAAGGCGACTTTTTTTACTTTTATTCCATCTTTAAGAGGAATAGAGTTATCCTTCTGCCAGATTACTTCTCCATTTTCCTTCAGATAGGTAAGGCCACCGTCCAGTTTGGCCTGCAGTACATTCCCGATGAATTTCATCTCACCTATACCTTGAAGCTTTGATAGTTTATCCACTATATTACCCGTTTTATCAATAAAAAAGGTGGAGGTGCTGTCGCTGGCTGTAGAATAGCCATTTTGAAATTCACCGATTCTGTAATATTTGAAATCGGTAAGCTGTTTCCCCTTACTGTTAAACAGGGCTTTAGGAAGATAATAGCTGGAATACGGGATATCTGAATAAATACTAACTGCATAAAGGCCTGAGCCTACATAATTGATACCTGAGTATTCAGGCTGTATAACGAAATTACCTTTTTTATCTATCAAACCGTATTTGTTAGCTGATTTATTAGACTCAATTTCTACAACGGCATAACCGTCCTTAAATGGGCCAGCTGTGTAAAACAAGGGCTGAATGGCTATAGTACCATTATAAAACTTATATCCCGTCTTTTTGCTCTTCTCATCATAATAGGAAGTGAGTCCCTCAGAACTGTTGTATGTATTATAGTACTTAAGTTCTTCAATTACCTTACCCGCTTTATTGATAACGGAAAATTTTCCGGCGTTGACTTCAACTACAGCCTTACCGTTTTCAAAATTATTCACGCTGAAGTACTTTGCGGGTATAACAACTTTACCCTTCAAGTCCATAAATCCATAGTGCAATTTGTTATCATAAAAACTCAGCATTCCATCTTGATAATCAATTACTCTGTATTTTGTCTTGAGTATAACTTTACCCGATGAATCAACCACAACCGAGTCCTCATTAGCACCTCTCAGAATAGCTAAGCCATTCCTGAACTCCGGAATATATGAAGAAAAGGGCCCCGCGGTGACTTTACCCGATTTATTGATAAAGCTGACCTTACAAACGTCATATAGAGAATTACCGTTTGCAACAATAGCTACACCTTTTTCATTGAATTCCCCAGCGAAACCGTAATCAGGCTTTATGGAAAAGGTTCCGTTTTGATCTATATAACCCCATCTATCTCCCGATGAGGTTAAAACCGATGCAGGATAAAGAACATTTTCCTCCGCAGAAGCCGTGATACTATGGAATGATACAGACAGGAATACTAGAAATACAAATAACAATATAGACAAAGTAGTCTTAAATTTCATTAGTTGACCCCTTTCACAATAATAAATAAACTGTATTATAGATTAAAATACCTTATAAATATATTATACGAAAGAATGATTAAGAAAAAGTGTCAGTCTTGTAATACTTTCCTTAAAACTTCTGACATCCGACTACCAATTTTCAAGCCCTAGCGTCCAACTTCCATCCAACTTCCAACATCCACATCCGATTTCTAACCTCTTGCCTCTTACTTCTTACTTCCAACCTCCAACCTCCAAAAAAACATATGCTTGACTTTTTTTCGCGTATATGTTAAATTAGTTATTGCTCGTTGTGTAAGTCTTTTTTTTTATGTCTAAAAAATAAATAATATAAATGACTTATATGGTGAAATACACATTAAGCGGCTGGAGGTGTTATTGATGAGAGTTAAAATTACACTCGCATGTACTGATTGCAAACAACGAAATTATTCTAACATGAAGAATAA
>JAEYNI010000063.1 GCA_023412635.1 Bacillota bacterium | reverse complement strand
TATTATGTATCACAGTATTTTAAAGAATTCGCATTTGGGCAAATATGTGATTACTCCCGAGGAATTTGAGAATGATATCAGGTACTTGAGCGAACATAAATATAATTCTATCACAATGACAGATCTTGTTAATTATGTATACAACAATGGTGATATTCCACTTAATCCTGTTATTATTACCTTTGATGACGGGAATTTAAATAATTATTTATATGGTCAACCTGTATTAAAAAAGTACAATATGAAGGCAGTAGTTTCAATTATCGGATCATTTACGGAGGCTTTTTCAAAAGAACCATATCCCACAAGCGATCCTGCCTATGCACATGTATCCTGGGATCAAATAAAAGCCATGAGTGATTCCGGTTATTTTGAAATTCAGAACCATTCATATGACCTTCACCACATTAGCAAAAGAAACGGCGCAAAAAGACGAAAAGGAGAATCCCTGGAAAGTTATCGGAATATGCTTGTTTCGGATGTTATGAAGCTTCAAAACAAGTTGACCATAGCCTGTGGCATCACACCAAATACTTTTACCTATCCATTTGGTGCAATAAGCAAGGAATCCAATGAAATAATAAAAGAAATGGGTTTTAAGGCTACCCTTACATGTTCTGAAGGTGTAAATTTGATAAATAAAGAAAAAAAAGATCCCCTTTACGGACTAAAGCGTTATAACAGACCCCATGGCATACCTACCGAAAAGTTTTTTAAGAAAATATGTCCATGAGAAAAAAACGGAAGCATTAAACAAATAGAAATTATTAGTGTACTTGCTCAACCTAAGTTATATTAACACATTCAAATAATAGAATTATATAAACTATACGCTAAAAAATCCGGGAGGTTCACTCCCGGATTTTT
Organism: Bacillota bacterium; assembly: GCA_023412635.1. Classification (GTDB taxonomy): domain Bacteria; phylum Bacillota; class Clostridia; order Acetivibrionales; family DSM-1351; genus Ruminiclostridium. The sequence goes on along the minus strand of JAEYNI010000063.1, from coordinate 2,245 downwards.
TATACTTACTATTAAATATGATCACTGGATTTGGTTTTGTATCGCTCAGTATAAACTAATCCAAATATTTTTAACCAAATCCCTACCTGGTCTATATACTGTATTAGATAATAATTTGCGCTCTAGTCGTGGCAGGAGATGTTAAACCTTGTCTTACATAGTTGAAATAAATAATATCGGTATGAACTACCAGTCACCCAATGGCGAAATACCTGCCATAGCCAATATTAATCTTGGGATATTAAAGGGTGAGTTTATTTGCATTGTAGGCCCCAGCGGCTGCGGAAAATCCACACTGCTGTCCATAGTGGCAGGCCTATTAAAGCCTTCTGCAGGCAACGTTCTCATTAACGGGTATGAAATATCAGGTACCTGTGATAACGTAGGCTATATGCTTCAAAAGGACTACCTATTCGAATGGAGGACAATTCTTCAGAATGTAATGCTTGGTCTGGAAATCAGAAAAACAAAAACAGCTGATAATATTGAATACGTCAGTCACCTTTTAAAAACCTACAATTTATATGATTTCAGAAACAAGTATCCCTCTCAATTATCAGGTGGAATGAGACAGAGAGCTGCACTAATCAGAACTCTCGCCCTGAAGCCCGAAATACTGCTTCTGGATGAAGCATTTTCTGCTCTGGATTACCAGACCAGACTGGCAGTTGCAGAGGATATTTACTCAATAATAAAAAAAGAAAACAAAACTGCTATTCTGGTAACTCATGATATAGCTGAAAGTATAAGTATGGCAGACCGGGTTGTTGTCTTATCCAACCGGCCGGCCACCATAAAAAGCATACATAAAATCAACCTGACCTGTCCGGTCAGGACTCCTTTCTGCAGCAGAGAAGCTCCCGAGTTCAGACATTATTTCAATACCATATGGAAGGAGCTGGATGTACATGTCTAAACACATTGAAATTAATCCATCAAAAGAAAGACTGGAATATCTCAAGAGCAAAAAGCGAAGAAAATTCCTTATAACTTTAACACAGCTAATGCTTTTGATAGTATTTGTTTCTGTTTGGGAAATTGCCGCACGTTTAAAAATGATTGACCCGTTTATAACAAGTCAGCCCTCCAGAATTATAGATACAGTAGTACGCCTGTACCATGAGGGGCAGTTGTTCCAACATATTGGGGTAACCTGCTTTGAAACTATCGTAGGCTTTATTTCCGGAACCTTGCTGGGCACAGCCATAGCAGTTGTGCTATGGTGGTCCGATTTCCTGTCCAAGGTGCTGGAGCCATATCTGGTTATATTGAACAGTTTGCCTAAAATTGCACTGGGTCCAATATTTATAGTCTGGTTTGGTGCCGGAACAACATCCATTATTGTAATAGCTCTTGCAATATCTTTAATCGTTTCCATTCTGGAGGTACTCAACGGGTTCATGGCAACCGACGAGGAACAGATCAAGCTCGTGAAAACCTTTGGAGCACGAAGGCTACAGACCTTTTCCAAGGTTGTCTTTCCTTCAAACCTGTCGGTAATTATCAATTCCCTTAAGATCAATGTGGGACTCTCCTGGGTTGGAGTAATAGTTGGTGAATTTCTGGTGTCAAAATCCGGATTGGGGTATCTTATCGTTTACGGTGGTCAGGTGTTTCAGCTGGATCTGGTTATGGCCAGTGTCATAATCCTATGCATAGCCGCCGGAATAATGTATAAAGCCGTCGTGCTGCTCCAGCAGCTGCTTATAAGGAATCATATATAGCATGTAAATAAAAGACATTCTTTGGGTATCCATCAGGATATCCGTTTAGATATTTAACGTTAGTAATCATCGGCGTGCACCGGCACACAGATTGGAGGTAAGTGTGAGAAAATTATGTCTTGTTATGGCGGTTCTCTTATGCGCATGCTTTGTTTTATGCGCATGTGGAGCAAATGAGCAAAAGACCAAGGTAGTGTTAAGTGAAGTGACCCATTCAGTATTCTATGCACCTCAGTATGTTGCAATTAACAAAGGCTTCTTCAGCGATGTTGGACTTGAAGTGGAGTTACAGAATGGCCAGGGTGCTGACAAGGTAATGACAGCAGTATTGTCAGGACAATGCGATATAGGCTTTGCTGGTCCCGAGGCAAGTATTTACGTTTATAACGAGGGCAAGGAGGATTATTCTGTCGTCTTTGCGCAGCTAACCAAAAGAGACGGTTCCTTCCTTGTAGGCAGAGAGCCTGAGCCCGGCTTTAAATGGAGTGATCTGAAGGATAAGAGTATTATTGGAGGCCGTA
>JAEYNI010000376.1 GCA_023412635.1 Bacillota bacterium | reverse complement strand
GGTTTTAATTAATGAGCATATGAGCCGACACACTTCATTTAAAATAGGAGGACCGGCTGACGTAATGGTGATACCTGACAAGGTTGACCAGTTGAAGGAAATTGTGAAATTCTTTATTACCTCCAACTCACCATATATGATTATGGGGAACGGAACCAATCTTCTTGTCTCTGATAAAGGTATAAGAGGAGTAGTAGTTAAGATTTTTGACAACCTTGAAGACTATTCGGTCAAAGATGATATCCTTGAATTCGAGGCAGGAATGTTAATATCCCGGGCATCAAAACTAGCTCTGGAAAATTCACTTTCGGGTCTTGAATTTGCCGAAGGTATACCTGGAACCATTGGAGGTGCTGTTACAATGAATGCCGGGGCCTATATCGGTGAGATGTCCATGGTAGTACTAGAAACAGAATATGTGGACAATGAAGGTCAGGTCAGGAGGGTTAAGGGGGAACAACACGGCTTCTCCTACAGAACCAGTATTATACAGCAAACAAAGGGGATAGTATTAAAAACCAGATTGAAACTTAAAAAAGAAGAACCGGCTAAGATTAAGGCGCTTATGGACGATTTTAATTTCAAGCGCCGAGACAAGCAGCCTCTGGAATGGCCCAGCGCCGGAAGTGTATTTAAAAGGCCGGCAGGTCATTTTGTCGGCAAGCTGATTGATGACAGCGGACTTAGGGGGTACGGTATCGGCGGAGCTCAGATTTCCGACAAGCACAGTGGGTTTATTATAAATAGGGGATCTGCAACTTGTGGAGACGTACTTGCCTTAATAAAGCATATACAAAACACTGTTAAACAAAAATGTGACGTAGAACTGGAACCTGAAATAAGAATAATCGGAGATTTCACTTAAAAACATTTACAGATGATATAGGGGCGTGATAAACATGAGATTCGTAATAGTAACAGGAATGTCCGGGGCTGGAAAGAGTCTCGTAACAAAATATTTGGAGGATATCGGATTCTTCTGTGTTGATAACCTGCCTCCTGCACTTATTCCGAAGTTTGCCGAAATCAGTGCTCAAAGTGAAGGCAAAATGGAAAAAATAGCCCTCGTTATTGACATCAGGGGAGGAGAGCAGCTCCAGGAACTTTTTCCGGCATTAAATGAGGTCGGTCAGTCTGGATTCTCCTACGAAATACTTTTCCTTGAAGCTAACGATGATGTTCTTATAAAGCGTTACAAGGAAAGCAGGAGACAGCACCCACTGTCACAGGAAGGTCGCCTTATTAAGGGAATAAAGGAAGAAAGAAAAGCTTTGGAGGCCATTAAGTCCAGAGCAAACTATATAATAGATACTTCAACTCTTGTTACAAGACAGCTCAAGCAGGAAATAAACGGTATATTTCTTGAGGGGAGAACCTTTAAAGGCATAATAATAAATATAGTATCCTTTGGCTTTAAGTATGGAATACCTACTGACTGCGATCTGGTGTTTGATGTGAGATTTATCCCTAATCCCTACTATATTGCACCAATGAAACATAAAACCGGTAAGGATGAAATGGTTCGGGATTATGTTCTGGAGGCCTCCGAAACCAGAACTTTTTTGACAAAACTTGATGATATGCTGGATTTTCTTATTCCTAATTATATTAAGGAGGGAAAATCACAGCTTGATATTGGAATAGGCTGTACAGGAGGTAGACACAGGTCAGTCGCAATAGCTGATGAGCTGTATAGAAGACTGGAATCTAAAATGCACAGGGTCGTTATTGAACACAGGGATATCGAGAAAGACGGTAGAGGGGTTGGAAAATGAGGGCTTCGGATTGGTGGATTCGGGGAAGAGGAATCGGAAGGTGGAGTGTGCTTCTTGTAGCAGGCCTGTCGATAATATGCCTGGGTATTGTATTAATGCTCAGATACTATAGTTATGGTGCGTTATTTATTGTTTTGATGCTTTTACTGGCCTGTCTTGGGGCAGCGGTAGTAATCGGCTCCCTGAGAGCTTTAATAAATGCCATACTAAAGGATATAACCCGTAGAAATGTAAGCTCCTCATTAAATGCTGAGGGCTTAAGCAATCTTTTGCATGAGAAAAGGATATTGATAAAGGGACCCAAGGTTGTGACTGTAGGAGGCGGAACCGGCCTTTCTACCATGCTCAGAGGTTTAAAACAGTATACCTCAAACCTTACCGCACTTGTTACTGTAGCTGATGACGGAGGAGGTTCAGGTATGTTGAGGGATGACCTTGGAATGCTTCCACCCGGTGACATCCGAAACTGCATTCTGGCATTGGCTGATACCGAGCCCATAATGCAGCAGCTGCTTCAATACAGGTTTCAGGACGGAATGTTGAAGGGACAGAGCTTCGGTAATCTGTTTCTGGCAGCAATGGATGGCATTTCCGACAGCTTTGAGGAGGCAGTAAAAAAGATGAGTGATGTCCTTGCCGTTACAGGTACAGTTCTGCCAATAACGCTGGAGGATGTAAGGCTTTGCGCCGAAACAGAAAACGGTGAAACTATTATGGGAGAGCACAATATTGGACATAGAAATGGTGAAAGCGGAGCAAGGTTAACCAGAGTATTTCTGAATCAGTCCCAGGTTAAGCCTCTCAATGAAGCAATAGAGGCTATTCTGGAAGCCGACATAGTTGTTCTCGGGCCGGGCAGCCTCTATACAAGTATTATCCCAAACCTGCTGGTAGATGGAGTTTGTGATGCTCTGCTAAAGACTAAAGCAATTATTGTTTATGTTTGCAATGTTATGACTCAGCCCTGCGAAACCGAGGGATATTCTCTGAGTGATCACATAAGGGCTATAGAAAAGCATTCCCAAAAGGGGATAATAGACTTCTGTGTTGTTAATAACGCCCCGATACCTGATGACTTAAGGGATAGGTACAGGCAGGATGGAGCAGAACTTGTGGCTGTTGATTATGAGGCTGTTCAGAAAATGGGTATAGAAGTAATAACTGGTGATTTTAAAGCTGTTTATAATAATTACGTCAGACATGATCCAAACAAACTGGCAAAGAAAATTATAGAGCTTGTCTCGGATATGGTGCTTTCAAAGGACAAGGAAAGGCTTCTGGATTACTATTATTCCAGAGACAAAATTAACAAGGTAGGTTGATTTTATAGTTATAAAGGGCTAAGGAAGACTAGAAACAGACGTTCTTTTTGACCTTGCGTTATAATATGAACAGGAAATGGTGATACTGGATGGAGTTTGGAAAGAGCTATTGGTATGATTTTTATCAGGGCGGTAATAAAGAATGGATAGTAACCAATGGTATAGGAGGCTATGCCTCATTGTCTTTAATCTGTTCCAACAGCAGAAGATATCACGGCCTTCTTGTCAGTGCACTTAAGCCCCCTACAAGCAGATACCTTCTTTTATCAAATTTGCTGGAGGATATTACCTTCGACGATGGAACTTCTGAATCTCTGTCTTCCTTTATGACAAAGGGCTTCAACGATGAGGAGTATATCAATCATGGTTTTGATAATCTTACCAGAGCTACATTTGACTATATTCCGGAGTTTGTTTACAGCTATAAGGACATAAGCATAAAGAAAAGAATATCAATGAAGCAGGGAGCAAATACTACTGTTGTTTTATATGAAATAAAAAATGGTTCCAGAAAGGCGGCTTTAAAACTAACACCGCTGGTCAATTTCAGGGACCATCACCACAAAAGCTGCCGGAATAATCTCAATTTTGTTACCGGAGTCGAAAGTAATCAAATGATTGTAACTCCGTTGGAAGCAACGGTCAATATAAGAATGGAAATCAGTGAGGGACAGCTCCAAATGCTGGACAACTGCTATTTTTATAGCATGTTTTATGGTCTGGAACAGGAGAGGGGACTTGATTGTTATGAGGATCATTTTATTCCTGGATTTTTTACTATCGAATTGAAGCCTTGGGAATGTAAGACGGTTTCATTTACTGTATCCTCGGAGGATGTCCTGAATAGTTGCCGCGTAGAAGAAAAAGTTGTGTCATATAAAACTATATCCGACCGGGACAACTCTTTTTCCAATTCTGAAAAATCCAGCATTGATTCCAATGAAGCCACCAGCTGCAAGCAACAAGCTGAATATACTGCTTCTCAGATAATTGCCGAACAGGCTGCCCGTCTGGAGGATCTGACTATAAAAGCGGGTTATAGACATGAGCTTTTGAAAAGACTTGTGCTGGCAGCCGATAACTTTATTGTTTATAGAAAATCTACGAATGCTAAGACTGTTATTGCCGGCTACCCATGGTTCACCGATTGGGGCAGGGATACAATGATTGCCTTTACCGGCTTAACACTGACAACCCGCAGATATGAGGATGCAAAAGAGATATTGTTTACTTTTTCAAAGTATGTGGATTACGGACTGATTCCGAATATGTTCCCCGATGACGGAGAAAAACCTGCATATAACAGTGTTGATGCTGCGTTATGGTATTTTGAAGCAGTTAACAGCTTCCTGGAATATACCGGAGATGAAGTTTTTATAAAAGAGGAAATTTACCCAAGCCTTAAGAATATAATCCGAGGATTTATGAATGGAACATTATTTGATATAGGGATGACTTCCGACGGGCTTATAACGGCGGGAAACGCAAAAACCCAACTGACCTGGATGGATGCTAAAGTTGGTGACTGGGTTGTTACCCCAAGGCACGGCAAGGCTGTTGAAATTAATGCCTTATGGTTTAACGGCCTGATGATTATGTCAAAGCTGTCACAGAAGTTTGGTGAAGTTGATATATACCTTGAGCCGGCTTCAA
>JAEYNI010000314.1 GCA_023412635.1 Bacillota bacterium | reverse complement strand
GGGTAGTAATGCTTACCGGCGATGCTAAAATAGTCGGCGAAGCAGTAGCAGAGCAGTTGGGTCTTGATGAAGTATACACCGAGCTTCTTCCGGGTGATAAGGTAAGTGAAGTGGAAAAGCTAATTGGGGAGAAGTCTCCCAAAGGTAAGCTGGTCTTTGTCGGGGATGGAATAAATGATGCCCCCGTTCTCTCCAGAGCCGACATCGGAATTGCAATGGGGGGCCTCGGCTCTGATGCGGCAATTGAAGCAGCCGATATTGTAATAATGGATGATCAGGTTTCCAAAATCACTACAGCTATTGCAATAGCAAAAAAGACTTTGCGGATTGTAAAACAGAATATAGTTTTTGCCTTGGGTATTAAAGCCCTCGTATTGATAATGGCAGCCTTCGGTCTGTCAAACCTCTGGGAAGCGGTTTTTGCCGATGTAGGAGTCTCCTTTATTGCAATAATAAATTCGTCAAGGGCCCTTAAAACACCGAAAAATGAGTAGTGAAGATTAGAAAAACGATAAAGATTATGAAAACTGAAAAAACTATAGAATATGAAGATTGAAAAAAAGATAAGAATATGGAGATGAACCAGTGATAAAAAAACATGCTGACTTGGAGAGTATCAACCGGGATTCAATAGTTATTGTTCTTCATGAGATATATGGTGTCAATAAACATATTGTGACTACTGCCGAAAGCTTCCGGCAAATGGGTTTCGCCGCCGAATGCCCCGATTTCACAGGTCTGGCAAAACCCCTTACATATGACTGCAGGCAGGAGGCCTACGAACATTTTATTCATAATGTAGGCTTCACTGAAGCAGCCCGGCGGGTTCTCTCCCACGTTGACCGGGTTAAGGAAGATGGATACAACAAGGTTATTTTATATGGTTTCAGCATTGGAGCAACAGTGGCATGGCTTTTAAGTGAAAACAGAAGTGTTGACGGAGTTATCGGGTTTTACGGTTCCCGTATAAGAGATTATCCGGCCATCAACCCCCAATGCCCTACCCTTCTGCTTTTCCCCACATATGAGGAGTCCTTCGATGTCACAAGCTTTGCTGCTTCACTAAAAAAAGAACAGGTAATGGTAAAGGTACTTGAAGGCAGCCACGGTTTTGCTGATCCTTTTTCTGCAAACTTTAGCGCGAATTCCTGTTCCAAGTCAGACCTACTGGTAAAAGCTTTCCTTGACAATTTTCAGACCAGGATTATTAATCCGAATCTTTAATATATTGGGTCAAAATCCACGTAAGGTACGTCATTTTCAAGGTTTATTCTTATATTATTATACAGCTGCCTTTCTTCAATACCCATGCCCTCAATATCAAGATGAGCTATAGTTACCATGTATATCAAATAATCTCTGAACTTCATAAACAGGGGAATCTTTTTAATCCAATAATCACTCAAATTGTTTTCAGAAAAGTACCCCTCAAAAAAACTATCGCTGAATCGTTTTATAAATTCTTTCCTAAGGTTTCTCTCCATGAAAGGTATCCCATAGAGGCTGTCATAAAATGCTATAGCAATATCATACGAAAACCAGTTGTAGCAACAGTCATCAAAATCAAAGACTGTTATTCTGCCCTCGTTAACAAAGAAATTTAACATATGTAAGTCACTATGTACCAACCCATATGAATCCTTGTCTTTTGGTAAACTGTGCAATTCATTGAGCAGTTTCTTCCACTTTCCTAAAACTACTTGGTTGGTATCTGACACAACCAATTCAGGGCTAAAAATCGAGTTTTCTACACATATACTCTCCTCATTCCATTCATTTCTCTTGAATTCCACTCTTGCAGGTACGTAGCCTTTTGTTAATCTGTGCATTTTACCGATAGTTTTTCCCCAAGAACAAAAGAGCTTATCATTCCAGATTTCTTTATCATTTATATCAACAGTGTTTCCCACTGCCCTTTCAAAAGCACAAATATTGAATTTTTCATCGGATTCGACTTTTTCAACAAATGATTTCCCTTTCGATAGCAGCGGCTTTACCACGTCAGCACCTCTGCTGTATAAGTACTGAATGAATTCTATCTCTCCTTTTATCTGACTCTCAGCTTTTAAAGGATGTGAAAACCTTAATATAAAGTCCCTTCCCTGAGTTTTTACAGAATAAATACCGTTCATTGAAGTGCTGATTAACTGAGAACTAAATTCTCCATCGGTATAATTATGAACTGCCTCTCTTAAAACCTGTTCTTGAATCTTACACTCAAAAAAGCTCAAATAAACACCTCCAATATTTACATAATTTATTTATAAGTTAGACTTTTGAAGCGTAACAGGTATATAAATTTCAACCTTCGTAACTCCTGCTTCAATGCGGCTGCTGTCATATACTTCAAATGAGTACGCATCAGAAGGTTCGTATTCCGAATACGGAAACCAGACTCCAAAGGCGTACTTAAATATTTTATCCTCTAAATCCTTTGCAGTTATTTTATCCGGGGTTACAGTGAACTCCTTTGAAAAAACTGCATACATATTTTTGGGAATGACTTTCCCGACGGTTCCCTTTTGTATGTTCTCCAAACTGTGTACTTCAACACAAGACATGCTCATATACCCGTCATTACAGTCGTAGTTGTAGCAGATATCAAGATTGGGATTTATTTTATCTGGAACCGTTTTCTTAATATCACAAAAAAACTGTTCTGCTAATGTTTCTGGCTCATGGCTTCTCGTTCTGTCCGGGTTTTCAAGCATATCATAAAAATCCAGTCTTGAAACAAAGATTTCTTGCCCAACTACCATAAAATCACTCTTTAAGTCTATTCTATGATTTATAAAATTGCTTTCCCTATACTTATTGAGTTCCTTCTGAGCCTTTAAATCTATCTTGTCGAATAATGTGATTTGTGTTCTGTTTTTCCTGTATTCATCCGGACTAATTTCAAAAAATCTTTTAAAGGCTCTGGTGAAGGCATCATGAGTATTAAACTGATAATCAAAAGCAATATCGGTTATCCTTCTGTTTGAACCAAGAAGGTCCAGTGCGGCACAAGATAGCCTCCTCTTCCGGATATATTCCATAACAGGGTCACCGACAACAGCATGAAATATTCTGTGAAAATGAAATCTGGAGAAAAAGGATATTCTCGCCAGCTCCTCAATAGTTAATTTTTCGTTTAATTTGTCTTCTATATAATCCAATACGTTTTGTATCCTATGAAGATAATCCATTATTCCCCTCCATAAACATATAATAAATTATATCAGGTAGAAAAAGTTTTAACTCGACTTTTTTTGCTATTCTGGCAGTATTGAAATGATCTTGCATTATGATAGAAGTTGACAAATTCTTTTATATGGCCTTTTTATGGTATACTGCTTACATAATACAACTTAACACCGCAATTATCCAACGCAAAAAAGCGGATTCCCTCAGCTTAAGCTTCGGGAACCCGCCTTTATAATAAGTTCGTTACAATCTATATCTATTCACATATAATTTCTGAAATAAAATTAATATATTTTAGCACTCATAAGTCTTTGCCAGTTCGAATTCCTTCTGCATTTCCTCTGATGGTGCCTTTGTCAAAAGTGAAACTGCTACAATAGCTATACAGGAGATAACAAATGCAGGGAACAATTCATATATCCCAAAAACTCCCCCAAGTGGTTTCAGCAGCAGCTTCCATATGAATACCATTCCACCGCCTGCAAGCATACCTGCAATAGCTCCCGCTCTGTTGACTCTCTTCCAGAACAGAGAGAACAGCATAATAGGTCCGAAGGTTGCACCAAAACCAGCCCATGCAAAGGAAACCACCTTAAAGATAACGCTTTTTTCATCAAGGGCTATGATTACACCAAACAAGGCAATAGTAATCAGTGTAATCCGTGTAACTGTCATAACCTGCTTGTCTGTAGCTTCCTTTTTAACAATTCCCTGGAATATATTCTTTGAGAAAGCTGACGCAGCAATAAGCAGATATGAATCAGATGAACTTATAGTTGCCGCAAGAATACCTGCCATAGCTAAACCTGCCAGTAATGGAGGAAGGAGCTTTGACGACATAACTATGAAAATGCTCTCTGCCTGCCCCTGAGTAAGGAGTTCTGTAGGGAACAGGCTTCTTCCTATCAACCCGACTGCAACAGCAGCTGTAAGTGAGATAAGACACCAGGTTGTTGCAATTCTTCTTGATTGAGTTAATTCACTGGACTTTCTGATGGCCATAAATCTCAATAAAACCTGTGGCATACCAAAATATCCAAGTCCCCAGGAGAGTGTAGATATTATTGTAAGAAAACCATATTTAGCCGCATCACCGAAAACAGGCTTTCCACCGGTTATCTTTTGGACACCCTCCGCCACTTCAGGCTGAGCTATACCAAAGAAATCGAAGAAGCCCGGTATTTCCTTAATGTTTTGATAGACAACTGACGGTCCTCCGGCTACAGATACTCCAACAATAACTATAGCACCTAAAGCAACAATCATTACAATGGATTGCATAAAGTCGGATACGCTTTCAGCAAGGAAGCCTCCCAGGAATGTATAAACAATTACGAAGATTGCTCCTGCAATCATCATGTACTGATACTTGATACCGAATAAGGTGCTGAAAAGCTTACCGCAGGTAACAAAACAGCTGGCAGCATATACAGTAAAAAATACCAGAATAAAGGCTGCGGCTATTGACATTATTACCTTGCTATTCTTTTCTTTAAATCTATTGCTGAAGTAATCCGGAATAGTTATAGAATCTCCGGCAATTGCAGAATATCTGCGAAGTCTCTTTGCAACAATCAACCAATTGATGTATGTACCCGCTGCCAGACCGATTGCTGTCCAAATGGCATCACTTAACCCGAACCAGTAAGCTACTCCTGGTAAACCCATCAGAAGCCAGCCGCTCATATCCGAAGCCTCGGCACTCATAGCAGCTACCCATGGACCAAGTGATCTTCCGCCGATAAAATAGTTTTCACTGCTTTCATTTGCACGTTTTGCAAAATAAACTCCTATACCAATAACAAAAACCATATATGTACACATGGCTATTAATATTTTGGTAGTTTCGGCACTCATTTACTTTCCTCCCTTATAACGTGTGGATTTGAACAGAACACATAAGATAAACAGCATAGCTATTATATCAAATGATGGTTTACAATAAAAGGATTTTGTTTAGTCTAATAATAATTTATCACGTTAAATGGATAGAAAGCCGAACCCATATCTAATATGATATTATTTTTTTATTGTGAGATATGGGTCGTTATAATATTTACTTAAAAAGTCCGGCTATTTCAGAATTTATACTTTTGGGGTCAACAGCCCCGGAAGGCGAATCAGCCAGAGAATACTTCCTCTTGAGCTCCAGAACCCTGTAAACGCTTTCCTCAAGCCGTTCAGCGCTAATCCGCCCTGTACGGGCAGCTTCAAGCAGCGCTTTTATAACAGCTTCCTGCTTATCAAAGCCATGGCAGACCAATACTATATCCCCACCGACCTGTATCGACTTTACTGCCGCAGCACCAATGTCAAAATTTTTCGTTATGGCCCCCATTGTAAAGTCATCTGTAATAACGACATCGTTATAATTCATTTTTGTTCTAAGCAGGTCTGTTATCACTGCTTTTGAAAAGGAAGCAGGGTTCTTTGAATCCAGCTTCGGAAGCAAAATATGGGCTATCATAACGGTGTCGGCTCCATTTTCCAGGGCCGCATTAAAAGGCACTAATTCAAAGCTCATTAGTCTTTCGAGGTCATGGTTTACTTTTGGAAGTCCCACATGGGAATCTACAGAAGTGTCCCCATGCCCCGGAAAATGCTTGACTACAGAAATAATGTTCTGGGATTGTATGCCTTTCATAGTCTCCACTCCCAGCCTGCTTACAAGCTCCGGTGTGGTTCCGAAGGACCTGTCGCCTATTACCGGGTTTTTAGGATTGCTGTTGATATCAAGTACAGGCGCAAAGTCCATATTAAAGCCAAAAGCGTACAGCTCTTTGCCTAAAATAGCCCCAACCTTGTAAGACAGGTCACTGTCGTCTTTCTTGCCTATTACTTTATTAGAAGGAATTTTTTTAAATTCATCCGGAAGTCTCGACACCCTGCCGCCTTCCTCGTCAACAGAGAGAAAAATAGGCACTTTATTAGCTGAAGCATTTGAAGCTTTCAGTGAATTAAGGAGGTTGCTCAACTGTGCCGAATCCCGGATGTTCTTTTTAAACAATATAAATCCGCCGACATGGTAGTTTTTAATAAGCAGCTCTGAGTGTTCATCGTTGTTATAACCCTCGACACCAACGATAACCAGCTGCCCAACTTTTTCCTCAAGTGTCATGCTTTTAAGCAGCTTTAGTGTCTCTGATTTTTCTCCGGCTTTGTCTTGATTTTCAAGATAGGAGGGCTGAGTGTTCTCCTGCCTACCACCGGTTTGGCTGCCTTGTCCGGAATTACTGTCCATACTATTTTTAGCCGTGGAAGTCACTCCTGCCATACTGCTATCAATATTAGCAGAAGTGGTGTGTCCAACAACGTTTCCCGGCTCGGTCTGAGCTGACGGTGGCAGACCAGATATGCCAAAATTAAGGCTCAGTGCTACAACCGCCACTACTACTGCTGCAAATAATAGTCCGATTACTAAAAATACTCTTTTTTTAGACTTATCACTATTAATTGGCATTTATCCTCCCTGCTAAAATATTACTGTATTTATTATTACTAATTATAGAATATTGTATAAATTATTACAAACCCCGACTACCGGATACGCTTAGGGATGCATCCTGTAATCGGGGTTTGTATACAATTGAAGTATGCCCGGGCATATCTATTGAATAGATTCTTCACATAGTGCTTTGTCCGCATAAAATTCTCAACAGGCTGCGTAATTCGTTTTATCCCTTAACGGCACCAACTACCAGGCTGTCCTGAACCTTTTTGCTCATAAATGCGTAGATAACTAGTGTAGGAATGGTTGCTACCATCAATCCGGCGCCTATGGGTCCCCAGTCGGTGGTATATTGACCGGCCAGCGACTGAATGCCGACGGTCAAGGTCTTATACTTGACATCACTTATAAAAACAACTGCAAACATCAACTCATTCCATGCCTGAAGGAAAGTAAATATGGTTACTGTAGCAATGGCCGGTTTCATTAAGGGCAGAATTATGCTGAAGAATATCCTGTATATACTGCAGCCGTCTATACAAGCTGCTTCTTCAAGCTCTCTGGGAAGCGATGACATGAAGCCCGAAAATATCAGGATTGCCATTGGAATTGCAAAAGCCGTATATGGTATAATCAGAGCCCAATAGGAATTAACCATTTTTAAATTTCTTAACATAATAAATATGGGCAGTAAAGCTGAATGCAGCGGCACTGTCAAACCAAGAATAAAAAAAGAATTCATTTGTTTTCTAATTTTAAATACCATTCTTGTCAAGGCATATGAGGCCATAACAGACATAATAACCGTTAATATTATGGTTATGGCTGTTACAATAACACTGTTTATAAAGTAATTTCCTACATTGCCACCCAGAAATGCATTGCTGTAATTGGACCAGAGCCATTGTCTCGGAAGTCCTAAAGGATTTCCACCAAAAATTTCAGAGTTACTCTTTAGTGAAAATGTAAACATCCAATATAATGGAAATAGCTGTA
>JAEYNI010000194.1 GCA_023412635.1 Bacillota bacterium | reverse complement strand
ACAAAACTGTATGCAAGCAAAAAAGTTACAAATAATATAATTACCATTTGTATTACCTGTATTATTTCGCCCTGCAGCATTCTGTTCACCTCCACTAAATAATAAATTACTACTGCTATAGCATTTTTTAAATGTAAGCATACTCTTAGTTATTTGGTTTATTTACTAAAATATGTAGCTATGTATTTAAATTTTTATCTTTTCAGGTAAATATACAACTTCACAGCCGTTGCGAATGTAAATCATACCACTAAATATAGGATTAGTATAGATCTGACCCACTGCCCCATTAAGCAATTCTTTCAGTGTAAGCTTCATTTCATCTAAGAAAGCTGCTGGTAATGGTTTTTCAGAATGACCATTACAAATAATATCAAAATCAGGCAAGAATTTATCCAGAGCTTTCAAGGTTACATGGTATTCCTCAATGGTGCTTGAATGGGGTAGATGCATCCAGATATGATTAATCAACCCATCTCCAGAGAAAAGAATCCGGTGTTTTCTGTCCAAAATACCTATACTTCCAGGAGTATGTCCTTTTAAAGATATTACTTCCAGCTTGTTTTCCCCTATATCAATAAAGTCTCCCACTGATAAAAAATCAATCTTTTTGGGTTTTGCGTTTCTCCACAATTCTATTTCTTCACTTGATAGCCCCGCCTCTTCAACAGTCTGGTACTGTTTGAATAAAGAGTGCTCTTCATATATAGGAATATCAGCCTGGTTTATATAGATACCCTCAAAGTGATGTCCTCCAAAGGCGTGATCAATATGTCCATGTGTTAAAACTACAGTTGTAGGTTTACAAGTTATTTCCTCAACCTTGCTTCGTAAATTGAAATAGCCATATCCTGTATCTATAACTAAGGCCTTCGTTTTCCCCTCAACAACGTATATGTTTGTATCTTTATCTCTAATCAAAAAAACTTCCGGCATAATTTTAATAACGTCATAAGTCATGTAAAACACCCCCACTAATGTAAATTATAACATGTAAATGAACTAATCAACAATAAAAACTCACAATAACTACATAACTATCCTTTCAGCTATCTTACCCACAATAATGTTTTATAAAACTATTCCTTTTATTTGCTTATTAAATCTGTATAATAAGGTTATACAATAACTTTTTCCTCAAGAGTGAGCTTTAGCACATTGGTCAGTAAACTATGTATATGTGTGTATATTGAGGTTAATGGAGGTTAAATGAAAGTACTTGGAATTGTTGTTGAATACAACCCCTTTCACAACGGACATATTCATCATATTGGAAAATCAAAGGAAGTAACCGGTTGCGATGCAGTTGTTTGTATAATGAGCGGTAATTTCATTCAAAGGGGCGAACCTGCAATTATCAATAAGTTTGCAAGAGCAGAAATGGCCTTAAATTTCGGAGCCGATCTTGTAATTGAACTTCCTCATCCCTACGCCATGTCAAGCGCAGAGTCCTTTTCCTATGGAGCGGTTAAAATACTGGACGGTATCGGTATTGTGGATAGTATTTCCTTTGGGAGCGAGCATGGCAATATTGATGAACTGAATTTCATAGCTGAAATACTAGCCGAGGAACCTGAAGCATATAAACTCGAACTGAAAAAACAGCTGGAGTTGGGGCATTCCTATCCGGTATGCAGACAAAAGGCTCTAAAGAAGTATCTGCAGGATGCAAATATACTTCAAGGTAAAAGTCCCTCCTGCTTATCAGATATTTCTGAACTTCTTGAAACTTCAAATAATATTTTAGGCATAGAATATCTGAAGGCTTTGAAAAAGCTAAAAAGCTCAATTACACCATACACTATCGAGAGAGTCTCAAACAGCTACAATTCAATAGAACTGACCGGAACAATATCAAGTGCTACAGCAATAAGAAAAAGTATAGTTGAAGGTCTTGGAGCAGCTGAAGGTCTTGAAACAGTTGAAGCCTTATCAGTCTCGCCCCATGCCTTTAAAAAGAATAAAATAGAAATTCCCCAACTTACGGCACAAACTCTCCCTCCAGCATCGAAAACTATTATTGAGCGGGAATTCTCACTGGGAAAGGGCCCAAACAGTATAAAAACATACCAGGATATAATATTCTCGCTGGTCAGGAGAATGAAACCGGAGCAGCTCAGAGAACTGCCCGATGTTACCGAAGGCCTTGAATATAGAATTAAATATGCCGGAGAAAACTCAGGAACATTTGAGGAGCTGCTGGAAAACATCTGCACAAAAAGGTACCCTCAGACCCGTATTCAGAGAATCCTTTTTTCTCTTCTTACCGGTTTGACTAAAAAGGATAACGAACTATTTTGGAAATACGGAGGCCCCCAGTATGCCAGGATTCTTGGCTTCAATAAGACCGGCCGATTGCTTCTTTCTGAAATGAAGAAAATATCCTCAATACCCGTTATAACCAAAACGGCTGACTTTAAAAATTCCTGCAACAAACTTCTGACCAGGATGCTGGAAATTGAAGCACAAGCAACAGATATGTATGTACTTGGATATAAAAATCCGGCCTATAGAAAGGCCGGACAGGAATTTACACAAAATTTGGTAATATTAAAATAATTTATAAAATTACTCTACATGCCTGTTTCTCTTAAAGAATCTTTGGTATATTAGTCCAAATACTAAATTGATAGATACAAAAGGAAGTCCAGCTGCAACAGCAGAAAATCCAATATTTTTATTGCTTGCCAACATAAGGCCCAAATCATCCTCAAAGGGATTATCGCTAATAAGGTAGGTCCACGTTGATGAGGGCCCTTTTAAATTACTTATACCTAAATCTATTCCTTTCTCTGTTAATTTTATTTTTTTAAGGGAAGATATTATTTCATGCCGTATATTTTCCCGGAGCTCATCAAATGATTCTATTACATTATGAATATATTCTTCAAAAGGATTTTTACCTCCTATAATGACCAGGTGAATTCCGTCACGAAGGTATGAGACATGTTCTAAGTATTCTGCCCAGCACTTATCTATTACATATAAAGATAAGTTTCTTTCCAAATCACTGATATCCTTAATGCAAATCTTTTCTTCAATTGATATATAAAACTCAGGCATATTTTCTTTGAGTAAATTTAACTTTTTAGTACCGTTTAGAATATCAGTTCTGGATTTAAAGATTATTTTCCGCTGCTGTTCTATAATGTCTGTATACTTCCAAAGTGTTTTCCTTATTTCATAATTCTGACCTTCAATGGTACGTTGGACCTGTGCAATCGAACCTAAAAGCTTGGGATTATCTATTGCATTACTATGAAAATCAACAGCAAACCTTTTTTGAATATCTTTACCAGCATTATTTTTTATAAATATGTCATCCTCAAGACTTATAAAGAATCTTGAAGACCCGGGATCACCCTGTCTTCCGGCACGACCGCGAAGCTGGTTGTCAATTCGTATACTCTCATGCCTGTTTGTTCCAATAACATACAGACCACCCAAAGCAACTACTTTTTCTCTATCCTGTTCTTTACTTCCGCCTAGCCTGATATCAGTACCTCGACCGGCCATATTTGTCGAAACGGTCACAGCACCTAGCGCTCCTGCATCAGCTATAATCCGGGCCTCAAATTCATCATTTTTGGCATTTAATACTTGACTTTTGATGCCATTATTATTAAGCATTTTAGCTAGTTTCTCAGACTCGGTAATACTGCCTGTTCCAATCAAAATTGGTCTGCCTGTTTTATTGACTTCCATTATCTCCTTTAAAACTGCCTTGAACTTACTCTCTTTATCTTGGTAAATATAATCCGGGTAATCAATTCTGACACAAATTCTGTTTCGAGGTATTATAACTGTTTCCCTCCCATAAAAATTCATAAATTCATCCTCGGAGGATAAAGCCGTTCCAGTCATTCCCGAAACTTTTGGATAAAGATTAATAAAATTCTGAATTGAAATAGAACTCATTATTTTCCCTTTAGAGGCTGCATTGATGCCCTCCTTCACTTCTACTGCCGTTTGCAGCCTGTCGGGCCAGTGTCTGTTTTCAACAATACGTCCTGTAAATTCATCCACAAGTTCGAGTCTGCCGTCTTTCACAATATAGTCTATATCCTTATGGAGTAATACTTCTGCGTGCAGAGCACTACTTATATCAGATAACAGGTTTAAATTTCGATTTTCATACAAATTTCCGCATTTAAAAGCTGTTTCAAAATACTGTATTCCACGTTCAGTCAGGTAAACATTTCTTAAATATTCATCGGTATTGTAATGTAGCCCTTTTTGTAGCTTTTTTATCATTTGAAAAATATCTTTAAATACATTCCCATCTTCAGAAATGCAGGTTGCAATGACAAGCGGTATTTTTGCCTCATCAATCATAATAGAGTCTGCTTCATCGACTAGTGCAAAATTAAAAGGGCGGTGTACTATATTGTCGCTTTCATAGCTTAGTGAATCGCGTAGATAATCAAATCCGGCTTCTTTTGCTGTTACATAGGTTATATCACAAGCATAAGCTCTCTTCCTTTGATCAATATTCATTCCTTCATTTATATACCCTACACTAACGCCAAGAAGCTTATAAACGGGTCCCATCCATGCAGCATCTCTTTTTGCAAGATAATCGTTAAAGGTAAGAATATGAACACCTTTGCCCTCCAGCGCAGCAAGATATGCTGCAAAAACAGCTGAGAGCGTTTTTCCTTCGCCTGTCTGCATTTCAATAATTCGATTATTATATAGATATATACCTGCTACTAATTGACAATCAAAAGGTTTAATACCAAGTACTCTGTAAACCGCCTCATAAACTAATGCGAACGCTTCAACAAGTATCTCCTCGTTCGATACGCTTTTACAGACACTTTCTTTAAGTTCCTCTGTTTTCAAACTAATTTCTTTATAACTTAAATATCTTAAATCAATATTTTTTATTTTAAATAGTATTACATCGACTGTGTTATTTTTTTTGCGAAATGATTTCTTGCTTTGACTTAATTCTTTTCCTATTTTGCTAAACATAATAACCTCCCAAGCCACTTTAGTGGCTTTTAGCCGACATAGCGGCCACCAAATAAGTCATTCAAACTAGAACCTCCTCAGAATCCTTTTAAGATTGGTTTAAAGCCAACACAAAATAAACTGTCGGTCAGGCGATGACAGTCTGATTGACTATGTTAAGAAATTAATCTTGGATATTGAATTTTGAATTTTCAATTTGAACTTAAATTAGAAATTAAGCTGAGGATCCTTAAAGACATGATATAGTACAAGAATTAACATATTGATAAAGAATAATATATTCAATGAAATTGTGCAGTTTTTTAAGTAACTGGAAAAAATCAGACTACTTATCAGGCTGATAAGCAGAAATAGTTTTGAAAAATGACAAACCTTAAGGACAGGAGTAACTCTGTTAAATCTTGAATACCCTGACAGAGCTTGGAAAGTATTAAAAACTATCCTGCAAATGAAAGCAAGAACAGAAATATAGAAGTTTATAAACATTTCTTTAAAGCGAGCTAATACTGTTGCTAAATTCATATACTCTCCAAATACTCATATAGTTTATACAATACAACCTTATTTGTATTGTATAATTTGATGAAGATTATTGTCAATATTTTGTATTTTAATAAAATAAAACGCTAAAGAATTTTATAATAAAAAACTTTAGCGTTCATTGTTAAGTTTAGTTAGAGGAATGACCTAGATCTCCATAATTATAGGAAGTATCATTGGCTTACGTTTTGTCTTTTCGTATATACGGTCCTTTAGGGATTCACGAATTGCTGATTTCCTTATGGACCAGTCTCCGTGATTTCTACCGTTACACTTATTAACGGCTTCCTTTGCAATTTCCTTCAGTTGATCCATAAGATCCTCGGATTCACGAACATAAACAAAGCCTCTTGATATAATATCGGGTCCCGCTACAACATTTCCTGTATCACCTTCAATGGTTATTACTACAACAATCAATCCATCCTGGGACAAGTGCTTTCTGTCCCTCAAAACAACATTTCCGACATCTCCGACACCCAAACCGTCTACGAGAACTTTACCTGAAGTGACACTACCATTTATCTTAGCAGAATCACTGGTCAATTCAAGTACCTTACCAATATCAAGTATAAAAGTATTTTCCTTATTCATTCCCATTTTTATAGCCAGGTCAGCATGCTGCCTCAAGTGTCTGTGTTCGCCGTGTACAGGCATAAAGAATTTTGGTTTAACCAGGCAGTGAATCAGCTTTATTTCCTCCTGACAGGCGTGGCCTGAAACATGAGTGTCTGCCAGAGCTTCATATATAACATTGGCACCTTTCTTAAACAATTCATTTATAACTTTTGAGATGAGCTTTTCATTTCCAGGTATGGGTGATGCAGAAATAATTACTGTATCACCTGGAATAATTTCTACTTTTTTGTGTTCAGAGAAGGTTATCCTTGTCAAGGCTGACATAGGCTCACCCTGACTTCCGGTAGTAATTATAACAAGTTTTTCCTGAGGAACCTTATCCATGTTTTCCATATCAACGAGGACACCTTCCGGAACATTCAGGTAACCAAGTTCCATAGCCACATTAACAACATTTATCATGCTTCTGCCTAACACAGTTACTTTTCTTCCGAATTTAACGGCAGCATTGAAAATCTGCTGTACTCTGTGAACATTTGAAGCAAAGGTAGCCACAAGAATCCTACTTCTGCAGTTCATAAAAATCTCGTTGAAAGTCTCTCCGACAGTGCGTTCGGACATTGTGTAGCCTTCATTTTCAACATTTGTACTATCACACATCAAAAGAAGAACACCCTTTTTGCCCAGTTCCGCAAATCTGGCAAGGTCCATTGGCTGGCCTTCAATTGGGGTATAATCAATTTTGAAGTCCCCAGTATGAATAATTGTTCCAACAGGTGTAAATATGGCAAGTGACACAGCATCGGCGATACTGTGTGTTGCCCTTATAAATTCAATTTTAAACATTCCCAATTCAACAGTCTGTCCAGGCTCAACAGTCTGCAAATGAACTACATCCAAAAGGCGATGTTCTTCAAGCTTGTATTTTACAAGACCCAAAGTTAATTTTGTTCCGTATATAGGTACATTCAGATCTCTTAGTACATAAGGCAGAGCTCCGATATGATCTTCGTGTCCATGAGTCAGTATAATTGCTCTCACTTTTTCCTTGTTTTTAACCAAATAACTAACATCCGGAATAACAAGATCTATGCCAAGCATTTCATCCTCCGGAAATGACAATCCGCAGTCCACAACTACAATATCATCCCCGTATTCAAACGCAGTAATATTCTTACCTATTTCCTGTAAACCGCCAAGCGGTATTACCTTTAATTTCTTTTTTGTTTTTGACACAATTAATCCTCCAATTTTAGTGTATATGTTTTTCTCTTTTTATGGTGTCACTTATTCTCAGCTGTTATATTGTGAAATAACATACCTGTACTCATCCAAAATAGTTTCGGTAATATTATCCCAGTTATAAAGCCTATGTACTTTCTGTAATGCA
>JAEYNI010000193.1 GCA_023412635.1 Bacillota bacterium | reverse complement strand
GATGTGCTGCCAATATACATTCCAGGTCTTTTTCTTACAGCCTCAAGACCTTCTAATACTTGAATCTGACTCTCATCATATGAATTCACATTACTATTTTCACTCATAATATTGTGTTTTTCTTCCTTTCAAAAAGCAATTTATACATTTGAAATTTCCTTAATAAAACTTGATCTCTTTTGAAGAGTAACAGAGGATATGGGCGATAAATATATCTTACTTTTTTTATCAGTCTCGGTTATTATAAAGGACTTTGGAAGATCTTCAGATATACTTTCAATAAAGCCTTCTTCTTCGGCAATCTTTAAAAATTCCTTAGTGTCCTTTGAAATTGTTGTTGTATCTATATCCATAATAGCTATAACATTTTTTATTGGAATAACTACGTCTCCACCTATATGCAAAAACATTTCCATGTCCTCCCATGAACGCTTACCTTTAATTTTACCTTAATAACAAATTTAATGCAAACTAACATTTAATAATTAATTAATAATAAATTTTCTAAACTTCATACAATATATTGTTTTTAACGACTGTTTTATCAAAATTACTAGTTACATGATATCTATCGTTGAAAATCTCATATTCAATAGTTAAGTGACTACACTTCCTTCAATAACTTTGTAATAATTGCAGTCTTCACTAAGCGTACTTCTGAAATTATTATCACTGGTACAGGTTATAAAAGTCTGAACCTTAGTAATACTGTCCATTAAATATTTTTGCCGATTATCATCAAGTTCAGACATTACATCATCCAATAATAATACAGGATACTCCCCAGTCTCTTTGTAAATCAATTCAATCTCAGCTATTTTTAAAGATAATACAGCAGATCTCTGTTGACCCTGAGATCCATAAGTTTTAAGGCTTTTTTGATTTATTAAAATATCAAAATCATCTCTGTGTGGACCTACTGTAGTATACCCTAAGGCAATATCTCTTGTAATACTCTTTTCCAATGCTAAAACATACTTCTCTATTATGCTGCTTTTGTTAATATCTTCACATATCTGAAAACTAGAATCATAATTAAAAGATATTATTTCTTTTTCTACAGTAAGATATTTATGTTGATTTTGGGCAAGCATAGACAAGGACCTGGCAAAATTTTTACGGGAAATAATTATTGAGGCTGCAACCTCAGCTAATTTAGTATTCCAGATTTCCATAGTGTCTAATAATGCTGAATTTGAATTTATAGATTTTAAAAGCGTATTTCGCTGCTTCAGAATCTTTGTCAGTAATTGAAGATTGTAAAAATACGATGGCTTTATCTGACTAAGTGTTATATCTACAAATCTTCTTCTCTCCTGTGGTCCTTGTTTAACAATTAACAAATCCTCAGGAGAAAAAATTACTGCATATAAATTTCCCATTAAAGCCCCAATTTTCTGTAAGGGGATTTCATTGATTTTTATTTGTTTTTTGTGATCTGTTAAATAAGATATACTTATATTTTTATCCAGTCCAGAATTCTTAACAAAGGTTTCAACTTGGAAAGAATTACAGCCAAATTTAACAAGTTCAGCATCCTTTGAAGTTCTGTGCGAACGTCCGGAGGCGCATAAATAAATGGCTTCAAGGATGTTTGTTTTTCCCTGGCCATTATCACCATAAATAATATTGAAGCGATCAGAAAATAATATTCCGGTATCACTATGATTCCTAAAATTCTCTAACTTCAAGCTTTTAACAATCACTTTACTACCTCTGTGAAGCTGACGTTAACTATACTTTTAACTATTTTTGCAGAACCTGATACTTTTTATTTTCAAATTCTACAATATCACCGTTTCTCAGCTTTTTTCCGCGCTGTATTTCTATAATTCCATTAACCTTTACAAAGCCGTCCACTATAAAGCCCTTAGCCATGGCTCCATTATCAACTGCACCAGCCCATTTCAAGAACTGGTCCAGTTTTATATACTCGGTGTTTATCTCTACTATTTCCATTTATCCTCCGAACCGGTACAATGCTTCACATTCTATACCACTTTTTACTGCACAGATACTCTACTAATATTCTAATTTTGCTATTTTTCAGTTATAAAAAAGCTTTATATTCTAACAGCCTGAACCAGATAGGCAAATTCGTTGTTACTTTCAACAACAGGTCTTAACGTACATGGTGCATTAGTCGTTATAAAATAAATAGTTGCCCGGTCTTCATCAATTGCTTTTAAAGCATCAATTAAATAAACAGGATTATATCCTATCTCAAGATTATTTCCTTCAATATCAACTTTTATTTCTTCACGAACTGCACCAAGCTCAGCATTGGAGGTTATAACTATTTTATCATTCCCAATAGAAAGCTTTACAGGGCTGTTTTTATCATTCATTGAAATAAGAGATGCTCTTTCAAGGCTTGATTGAAATTCTTTTATATTAATGATTACTTTAGTTTCAAATTCCTTATTTAACAAACTGTTGTAATTTAAAAATTTACCCTCGATTAATCTGGAAACTATTCTCCAGGATTGCGCATCAAAGACAATCTGATTGTTTGAGTTGTAAATGAAAACTTCTTCATCACCTGCTTGAAGAATTTTTGATATTTCATTTAAGGTTTTTCCAGGTACAATTACACTAAAATCACCAATTCCGGTATCAAGCACTTTTCTTCGTAAGGCAAGTCTGAACCCATCTATAGATACCACAACAAGTTCATTGTCTTTAACTTCTATAAGTGAGCCGGTTAAAACAGGTCTATTATCATCAGATCCAACAGCAAATACCGTCTGTCTAATCATATCCTTTAATTTTCCCTGTGTCAAAGTTAAAACATTTTCTTTGTCAACCTTAGGCAAAGCAGGATATCCGTTAGGATTTATACCTTTAATTTCAAAATGTGAATTTTCACATTCTACAATAACCAGATTATTCTCTCTAACTTCTATAAGTACTTCCGAGTCAGGCAATCTTCTTACAATGTCACCAAATATTTTTGAGTTGATAACGATTGAACCAGATTCTCTGATATCTGCTTCAACAAAACACTCTATTCCAATTTCAAGATCATTTCCTGTTAGTTTGAATTTATCCTCGGCATTTAAAAGTATTCCTTCAAGTATAGGTAAAGTTGTTTTTGTTGATACAGCTTTTTGTACTATATTTATACCGTTAAGTAAATTTTCCTTTGAGCAAATAATTTTCATGGGTACCTCCGTTATCTTAAATATAATTAAAAGATTAAAAAAGTAATAATAGTAGTAAGTGCTGTTAGAACTGTGAATAACTTCTGTAAATCAGTAATACAAACAGTTTGATACTGTTAATAATATGTTGAGAATTTGTACTGTTTTATTAACAAAAATACTAAGTTATCCAAAACTCTAAGTTATACACAAAGTTTAATCACCAAATCAACAAAAACTGTGAATAAAATTTGCATTTTTAAAAATTAATTCCCAACTATATTCTTTTTTATGTCTTCGATTGTTCTTCTTAGTTCAGCACTATTAGCCATGTCATTACTTATCTTTTCGCATGCATGGATTACTGTTGTATGATCACGGCCACCAAACTCATCACCAACCTTAGGCAAAGACATATCGGTCATATCGCGGCAAAGATACATAGCAATCTGGCGTGGAAAAGATACATCCCTGGATCTTCTCTTGGATTTAAGTTCATCTGTTTTAAGATGGAAGTAACGTGAAACAGCTTCCTGAATAGTCTTTGAATTAATAACAACTGCTTTGCTGTTATTAAACATATCCTTTAAGGCTTCAATTGCCATATCAACGTTGATTTTATTTTCAGTCAGGGTTGAATACGCAATTACCCTGTTCATTGCACCTTCCAGCTCTCGAATGTTGGATGCAACCTTGTCCGCAATGAAAACCATAACATCATCAGGCACATCCAGGTTTTCCAATTGAGCTTTTTTACGAAGAATAGCAATTCTTGTTTCAAGGTCGGGCGGAGCAATATCAGCGATAAGACCCCACTCAAATCTCGATCTGAGACGTTCTTCAAGAGTAGTTATATCTTTGGGAGGCTTATCACTTGAAATTATGATCTGCTTGTTTGCTTCGTACAAAGCATTAAAAGTGTGGAAAAACTCTTCCTGAGTTCTTTCTTTACCACCGATAAACTGAATATCGTCTATGAGAAGTAAATCAATATTTCTATACTTGTACCTGAATTCTTCATTTTTGTCATCTCTAATTGCATTAATCAATTCATTAGTGAATTTCTCAGAGGAGACATATAATACTTTAAGTGAAGGATTCTGACTTAAAACAAAATGACCTATGGCGTGCATAAGATGTGTTTTACCAAGTCCAACACCCCCATACAAAAATAAAGGATTATACGCTTTTGCAGGTGCTTCGGAAACAGCTAAAGACGCGGCATGAGCGAACCTGTTTCCATTTCCTATTACAAATGTGTCAAATGTATATTTAGGATTTAAGAACGAGCTCGAAGAATCTTCAGTATATTCTTGTACTGCAGGTTTAGCAGGTGTTTGTGAAGGAGTTGAAAAATAGATATTATAATCCTTGTGGGTTAATTGTCTTAGCGCATTTTTAATTAAGTAAGAATATCTTGATTCAAGTATTCCTTTTTGAAAATCAGCAGGAACTCCTAAAGTAATTGTATTGGAATCCATAGACATAGGTTCAATAGTAAGAATCCAGGTATTAAAACTGATTTCTGTCATTTCTCCTTTTAACAATTCCAATGTTCGATTCCATATATCATTTAGTTGTACGTTCATGTTATTTCGCCCACCTTGGTTAATCATAATAAGTAAATTA
This sequence comes from Bacillota bacterium, assembly GCA_023412635.1. GTDB lineage: Bacteria > Bacillota > Clostridia > Acetivibrionales > DSM-1351 > Ruminiclostridium. The sequence goes on along the minus strand of JAEYNI010000193.1, from coordinate 649 downwards.
TCAAGCGTTTATTATCATGCCGGTACTACAATAGAGCTTCTGGATGCTGACATGCTATATCTAAAATAAAAAACAAAAAAAACAAAAAAATAAAAACCATAATAAAACATATACATTTTATGTATATAGGAGTTCAAAATTGGATACTTTAAATTTACCAATTGTGCATGTATATCACACGGACCCCTGTAGATATTATCGTTTCTTATCCTAAGTAATGTTTTAGATAATTAATCTTTTGTAAACTGGATAAATTTAAAAATAAAAGTTATTAACAACCTTTAAGCTTAAAAACACAGGTTATCAACAAGTATTAATAAATATATCAGAGTTTTGTGGAAAATTCAATACGAAAAAGTACAGATATCCACAAAAAAATATTTTTTTGATTAATATATCCACAGGCTATATTATAAATCCTAATATTAATAACTAGATATTGAAATTACGAAAATCAAATTCACCATATATTGATTTTATCCGTTAAAAAAATTAAAAATATACAAAAATATGCGAATATTTATAGCCTTGACAGTTTTAAAAGTATTAATATATAATAGGTCTGGTGTCTTTAAAAGAAAAACACTTTTAAGTTTATATAAAGGAAATCAGATCGGGGGTGTACCAATGTTAAGAACATATCAACCTA
>JAEYNI010000130.1 GCA_023412635.1 Bacillota bacterium | reverse complement strand
TTCGGTTATATTCTGAATATCTATAATACTTATATCTCTTGCTTTTTTTTCTTCCATCAATGCTACTATCTTATCTACCAATTTTTTTGATTCCAAATGTTTGCACCTCATCCTAAGCTATATTTTTTGTTATTGAAAACTAAATGTTCTTGTGGTAAAAATTATGGATTAAAATCACTTCCCAGAATAATTGTAACATCATATCTTGAATCTGGCTGAAGTTGTTCTTCAACTACAGAAATCCTTAGTACATTTCGTATTGTATCAGTTTTAACACCTTTTTTTCTAATAATTATCTTTGAAGTACCCTGTTTATCAGAATTAGTTCCTGCACTTACCGAATAGCCCTTCGCTTCGAGCATCCCTCTCGTATCCTCTGCCAAACCGCTTTTATCGGTACAGTTAATTACCTCTATTACCAATTTGTCGTTGTTTACTGTTGATTCGGCCACAGTTTCCTTGGCGGGCTCCTTCTTAGCAGGCTTACTGTCCACAACTATCTTTTTGGGAGTACTGCTTTCAGCAGCTGATTGTTGGGATTGTTTTTTTACTTCAACAACCTCCTTGTCAAATACTCCTGAGTCTCTTACAAAATTAGCTCCTACTATAATTGATGAAAACAGCAGTAAAAAGGTTCCAACAGCATAAAATGTAAACTTTACAAATTTGTTCATATAATTATTCTTTTACCCCTTGCCCTATAATTTCTGTTGAGAAATCAACATTAGTATATTATTTCTCGCTTCAATAGTATTCGGGTGGATTAAGCCCTGTTGTTCAATAACATACTTAATAGTACTGTCAAAAGCACTTACTAAAGCTTTGTTTAAATCCTTATAAGCCAGTTCTCTTGTGATATGGACCTCATCGTGAGTTCTACCCGGCTCTATACAATCTGCCAGAAAAATGATCTTATCCAGCATACTCATATTTGAATAGCCGGTAGAATGGTACTTTATTGCATTGAGTATGCTTTCATCTTCTACACAATACTTTTCACTGGCAATTATAGCTCCAACCTCACCATGCAGTAAATAAACCTGTTTTTTTTCAACTTCACTCAATTCTATACCGTTATTTCTACAATATTCCAGGGTTTCATCATCCTTCAGGTTTTTAGCACAATCGTGCAGAAGTCCCGCCACTGCTGCCTTATCACTGTCTTCACCGTAATGTTCAGCAAGAGTTATTGCTTCCTTCATAGTCCCGACTGAATGTATATATCTTCCCGGTTTTAATGACTGCTTCAAAAGCAAGTCCATCTGCTCTATATTCATACTACCTCCCAAGCCACGTTAGTGGCTTTGAGATGCGCCTAGCGCATACACTAAAAGTTATGAAAAGGCACGTAGTGACTTTTCTCCGCGTGAAAAGCACTGGGACTTACAAAATACTTATTTCACGCTGGTATCATTTTTATTAATAAAGGTTGTTTCTAATAATATATTCTTCTACCTCTTCATTAATAAGGTACTTAACAGACTTACCGGCCTTGATTCTTTCCCTTATAAAGGTAGAGGAAATTTCCAGAAGAGGAATCTCATAATTCTGTATATTTATTCTATAATTCTGCTTAAGCTCTGATAAACGCTTACTGAATTCTTCATCCGAAAAACCGGGTCTCATTACTGCAATAAAATTTGTCAGTGTTATAACCTCTTGCCAGTTTCTCCAGGTCAGCAAATCCATAACAACATCAGCGCCTATAATATAATAAAATTCAGTTCCTGAAGGATAAAGCCCATGCAATTCCTTAAGGGTGTCCACAGTATAAGTATAGCCTGATCTGTCAACTTCATTTGATACTGCTTCAAAGTTTTTATTGGAGCTGACTGCAGCCTTAACCATATTCAATCTGTGGATAGGAGCGGTAACATTTTTCAAATCCTTGTGAGGAGGCATTCCTGAAGGAATGAACAACACCTTGTCAAGATCAAATTCACTGCTGACCAATTCAGCTACAACCAAATGTCCTGTATGAATCGGATCAAAGGTTCCCCCGCATATCCCTATTTTTAATCTCGTATCTCCCATTTGACAATCCTTCTGACTACAAATTACAATTCAGCAATACAAATGATATTATAGCATAAAAATATTAATTATTTATTAAAAATAATAAAAACACCTCTGTAAATTATTTGAAAATAATCCAGAGGTGGAGGTAAAAAGGTTAGCTATGATTGTAAGATAATATCTGCTGCAGTCTTATATCCGCCGGCTTGAATAAGGGATTTGCCTAATTCAATGCTGCTATTTTTATAACTGTCATTATTCAATAATTCGATAACAGAATTCCTTAGAATTTCCGGAGTAACTTCACCCATTTTCAGGCACAAACCGGCACCTAATTTTACAAGCTGGCTTGCAACCATAGGCTGGTCATTCGCCTGAGGTACTGCTATGACCGGTACTCCGTAGTACAAAGCTTCGCTTACACTATTAAGACCGCCATGACTTATAAATACTGCCGTTCTTTTTAAAACTTCCAGCTGTGGTACATGATTTCTCAAAATAATACTATTGGGAATCTTCCCCAATGCTGCAATATCAACTTTATTACCTACTGACATAACAACTTTGTACTGCGAGTCTGCAAATGCTTCCATACATTTTGTATAAAAATCCATACACTGATTGTTAATGGTTCCCATTGAAATATAGACTACTGTACTATCATTTAACTCTGCAAGAGGAAAATCGTGCTTTTCATTCCTGACCGCTATAGAAGGGCCTACAAAATGGAATGTTTCATCAAAGCTATCAGCATCAGGCTGAAACATTCTGGATGTATATACTAAATTTACTTTTTCCTTTTTAAAGAATATATCCATAATATCCAGTTCTTCAATATTCCATTCTGCTTGGGCCTCCTTTAATTCTTTGTATAAAAGTTCCAGCTGCGGATGAAAGCCCGGTTCCAGCATATGTATCGGTAACGGTAGCTTATTCATTCCAAATGATGTACAGGAGCAGATTGCAGGGAGATTTAACTTTCTGGCAAGTATATTTCCAGCACCAAACATGGAATCATGTATAATACTGTCGATTTTAACATCGTGTATCCTGTCCAATACCAGCGGAACCACAACCCTATCCATCCCAAGCAAAACATCAACAAGTGAATAGAAAGGGTGACTGCCAACAGGTTTATAGTCCATAAAAAAATCATATAGCTTACTTCCATAATCCATAAACTTAGCCCCTGTAGCTTCTATCTTCTGTTTAAACTCTTTTGTTGAAAAATAAATAACCTCCTCACCCCGCTTTGTCAATTCGGCAACAACCGGTAAGGTAGGATTTATGTGTCCATGGGCATTACCGTTTAAAAATAATATTTTCGACATATAACCTCCAAATGTAACCCTTTTGTTTATTCTAATAAATATATCTTTATTTAATATATCATTATGAATTTGGCCTTTTATGGAAATATTACAAATAAGTTATAAAAAATAAAGGTCAGCGATTAAAATTACAGTATAAACACTGTGATGAATTAGTAAAACCCCAAAACTATCCGAAAGCTTTGGGGTTTTACTAATTTTTAGCGGGACCTTCAAAATTAAAAGTTTATAAGCTTAACAAAAGTTACTTTCTTCCAATATCTTTTCTGTAATGCATACCTTCAAAGCTAATTTTTTCTATACCTGCATAAGCTTTGATTATTGCCTTTTCCATGTTTTCTTCTACGGCAGTAACTCCCAATACCCTTCCGCCTGCAGTGTAGAACTTACCGTCCTTCATGGAAGTTCCAGCATGGAATATGATTGTATTTTCATCTTCTTCGCAAGCTTCCAGTCCGCTTATCTCAATACCGGTAGCATATTTGCCGGGATAACCGCCGGAGGCAGCTATAACACATACGGCTGCATTATCACTCCACTCAATTTCTATTTCAGCCAGTTTCTCATCAATAATTACATTGAATATGTCAAGTAAATCGGTTTTCAATCTGGGAAGTACAACCTGTGTTTCGGGATCTCCAAAACGAGCATTGTATTCGATAACCTTGGGCCCGTCTTTAGTAATCATCAAACCAAAATAGAGAATCCCCTTAAATTTACGGTCTTCCTTATTCATAGCCTCTATAGTAGGCA
>JAEYNI010000088.1 GCA_023412635.1 Bacillota bacterium | reverse complement strand
TCAAAATATGAATCTAATTCATCAATTTTTATTCTAATCTGCTGCATGGTATCTCTGTCTCTTATTGTTACACTCTTGTCCTCAAGAGAATCAAAGTCGAAGGTAATACAATAAGGTGTTCCGATTTCATCCTGTCTTCTGTATCTCTTTCCAATACTTGCGGTATCATCATATTCACATACATATTTCTTTGTAAGCATATGATATACTTTCTCTGCTTCTTCACCAAGTTTTTTGGACAATGGGAGTACAGCAATCTTAACAGGTGCCAGAGCAGGATGAAATCTCATCACTGTTCTAACATCACCTTCTGCAACTTCTTCTTCATCATATGCATCGCATATGAAAGCAAGAGTGACTCTGTCTGCACCCAATGATGGTTCTATACAGTAAGGCACGTATTTCTCATTAGTTGTAGGGTCAAAGTATGATAAATCATCCTTTGAATGGAGCATATGCTGTTTAAGATCAAAATCAGTTCTGTCGGCAATACCCCATAGTTCTCCCCAACCGAAGGGGAAAAGGAATTCTATGTCTGTTGTAGCATTACTGTAATGTGACAACTCTTCTTTTTCATGATCTCGAAGCTTTAAGTTCTCTGGCTTAAGATTTAATTTAAGCAGCCATTGATAGCAGAAATCCTTCCAATAAGCAAACCATTCAAGATCCTTACCCGGTTCACAGAAAAATTCAAGTTCCATTTGCTCGAACTCACGTATTCTGAAAATAAAGTTTCCGGGAGTTATCTCATTTCTGAAGGACTTACCTATCTGACCTATACCAAAAGGTATCTTCTTTCTGGTAGTTCTCTGAACATTTTTAAAGTTAACAAATATCCCCTGGGCTGTTTCAGGTCTTAAGAATATTTCAGTTTTTGAATCTTCTGTTACACCCTGATAGGTCTTAAACATCAGATTAAATTTTCTAATATCTGTAAAGTTCTCAGCTCCGCAATTCGGACATTTAACATTCTTATCCTTTATGTATTGCATAAGCTCTTCGTTTTTTAATCCATCTACCTTAAAGTTTATATTGTTTTCCTGATTCCAGTCTTCTATCAATTTGTCGGCTCTGTGACGAGTCTTACAGTCCTTACAGTCTATTAGCGGATCACTGAAGCCTCCAACGTGTCCTGAAGCAACCCATACCTGCGGATTCATCAGGATGGCACAGTCAACACCCACATTGTATGGACTTTCCTGTACGAATTTTCTCCACCAGGCTTTCTTGACGTTATTTTTCAGTTCAACTCCGAGAGGACCGTAATCCCACGCATTGGCCAAACCTCCGTATATGTCTGAGCCAGGATATACAAAACCTCTATTTTTGGCTAAAGCAACTATTTTTTCCATTGTTTTTTCAACTGCCACTGTGATTACCTCCCATATTTAATGCGAAGACTATAAAATATTTACTTATTAAATCATGCTTCACATTTTTACTATTTTATGACATTTTTCGTTCTTACATATGTTATCTTATCTTCAGCAATCTCATGGATTGCAACGGTTACTTCCTTATCGGAGTTTACCTTTGTAAGCTTATTTGCTCCATCTACAAGCTGTCTTGCTCTCTTTGCCGCCTCAACCACAAGAGTATATCTACTGTCAACTTTTTTCATCAATTCATTGATTGAAGGATAGATCATAAATTACCTCCCATTACTTATTAAACTGTTTAAAAATTCATTATTTCGTGATGGCTTCAAACGCTCAGCATCCAAAACCTTTTCTATCTTCAAAACAGCGTCTTCAACACTGTCATTTAGAATCATATAATCATACTTTGAAACATACTTTAGCTCATTTGCCGCCTGTTCCAGCCTCTTTTCAATAACATCACAGCACTCTGTCGCTCTGCTTTCGATTCTTCTTCTCAATTCCTCCAAAGAAGGCGGAATAATAAAAATCAGAACACACTCCGGATATTTCTGCTTTATTTCAAGAGCTCCTTCAACTGTTATTTCAAGAATAACATCGGTACCACTCTCAACACATCTGTCTACAAATACCTTCGGTGTTCCATAATAATTATCACAATATTTATCCCATTCAATCAGGGCATCTTTTTCAAGCATCTCAAGAAATTGACTTTCAGAAATAAAAAAATAATTTGAACCTTCAACTTCTCCTTCACGGGGCTTTCTGGTTGTTGCTGATACAGAATATCTTACATTATCTCTTTTAGCAAGTAATTTTTTACAAACTGTCCCCTTACCTGTACCGGAGGGACCGGATATAACTACTAATAGACCTCTTTGTTGCATTCCTTCCTCCACTAATCCTTTTCTTATTACGTAGTATAATATTATGCTTAGATTACTGCTTTGACTACCAGGTACCTTTGACGGATATTATTCGTCGTCAGAATCCATATCCGGCTCGGCTACATCAACATCTTTTGCATTAAGTCTGTGAGCCACAGTTTCGGGCTGAACCGCAGATAAAATAATGTGGTCGCTGTCAGTTATGATAACTGCTCTGGTTCTTCTTCCATAGGTTGCGTCAATTAACATGCCTCTGTCTCTTGCTTCCTGAATAATTCTCTTAATTGGTGCTGATTCCGGACTGACAATAGCTACAAGTCTATTTGCTGATACAATATTCCCAAATCCGATATTTATAAGCTTCATAAATTTCCTCCTGGCTAAATTTTCGTATGTCTTACTCCATGTTCTGAATTTGTTCTCTTATTTTCTCTGTTTCACTCTTTAATTCCAACACATTTTTTGTTATCATAATATCATTTGATTTAGAGCCTATTGTATTTATTTCCCGATTTATTTCCTGAACCAGGAAATCCAGTTTTCTTCCCACTGGCTGTTTCTTAATACTAAGAATATCTCTTAACTGGCTCAGATGGCTTCCCAATCTTACAAGTTCTTCGTCAATGCTGCACCTGTCTGCAAAAATAGCTACTTCCATTGCCAGTCTGTTCTCATCAACGGTTTGCTGATTTAACAGGTCTTTTATTCTATTTTCCAGCTTCTGTTTATATTCTATGACAACTTCAGGACTTCTATTTGTAATCTGAGAAATAATGCTTTCCATATAATCCGCTTTTTGAAGCAAACTGCTTCTGAGTTCATT
>JAEYNI010000184.1 GCA_023412635.1 Bacillota bacterium | reverse complement strand
TGTAACCATCTCACCGCTTACAAGGTGATTCTTTATTATTTTTTGTGCTAAATTTAACCCCATTTCTTTAAAACCTCCTAAAAAATATATTATAACGCATAGGTTCAGTGAAATTTCTCGACTGCGGAAGTATTTTGTTACCGCTGAGCTGCCCTGTTACACCTATGGTATCATTCTTATGATTAAGCTACGCGTTATAATAATACCTATTTTTAAGTATAAAATCTATACTTTTTTATACTAATCCAGTTAAACTTATAATTGGTTTTTTATTACAATTCACTATATATATGTTATTCCAAATAATTTGCTTATCATTTTGCTTATTTTAAGGAATAAGGCTTGGTGCAATTTCCTTTATACCTTTCAGCATCTCCTTGTCACTTATGGAAGTATTTCTGCCAGCCTGATACTGAGCATCTATCCATTCTTTGACAACAGCTACTCTCTCATCCTTTTTGTCAATCATTGCATCCCCTGAAAGACGGAAATAATTGTTAACCCATAAAGCTATGCCAGCAAGGCCTGAGGTCTGTGTAATTGCTACACCTATAGGTCTGTTAAGCAGCTTTTTAGTGTTGAAGATATTGTATATCTCTTCATCCTTTAAAAGCCCGTCTGCATGAATTCCGGCCTGAGTTACATTAAAGTGTCTACCTACGAATGGTGTTCTTGGAGGGATTTCATAATCCAACTCCTTCTCATAGTACTCTGCAATTTCTGTAATAACAGTGGTATCCATTCCATCGGTGGTTCCTCTGAGTGAAGCGTATTCAAATACCATAGCCTCAAGTGGAGTATTTCCGGTACGCTCACCGATACCTAAAAGTGAACAGTTTACTGAGGAACATCCGTACAACCATGCAGTAGAAGAGTTACATACGGCCTTATGAAAATCATTGTGCCCATGCCATTCAATAAGCTCGCTGGGGAAGCCTGCATGGTGTCTTAAACCATATATAATACCGCCGACACTTCTTGGAAGTGCTGCCCCAGGATAAGATACACCGTAACCCATAGTATCACAGGCTCTGAGTTTGATAGGCACACCACTTTCATCCATCAGCTTTCTAAGTTCCAGAGCAAAGGGAACTACAAAGCCATAGAAATCAGCCCTTGTAATATCCTCCAGATGACATCTAGGTTTGATACCCACGTTAATAGCTTCCTTAATTACGCTGAGATAACTCTCCATTGCCTGCTTTCTTGTCATTTTTAGCTTGTTGAATATGTGATAATCCGAGCAGCTTACAAGGAAGCCTGTTTCTTTCATGCCCATCTGCTTTGCAAGTTCAAAATCGCTCTTTGAAGCTCGTATCCAGCTCGTGATTTCAGGGAATTTATAGCCTCTTTCCATACATTTATAAACTGCTTCCTTATCCTTATCACTATAAAGGAAGAACTCTGTCTGACGAATAAGTCCGTTGGGACCGCCCAGTTTATTGAGGTAATCAAATAATGTAACAATCTGATCAACAGTATATGGTGCTCTTGACTGCTGCCCATCTCTGAAGGTGGTATCGGTTATCCATATCTCATCTGCAGGATTCATCGGAACTCTTCTGTGGTTGAATGCACATTTGGGAACATCATCATAATTATATATTTCACGGTACAAATTAGGCTCGGCTATGTCCTGAAGTGCATACCTGTATTGCGTTTGTTCAAGGGTATTTGACTTTTTGTTGAATTCTATCATATTGACCTCCATTCTACTGCATTGCAGCGACAAAAATAAATAATAATGAAAAATATAAAGAAAGTGTCCAAAAAATTCGGACGCTCTTTAGAATCGTATTTATGTATATGTGTATTATTGTATACAATTATACATTCCGTGTCAATAGATTAACAAACCTCAAACTATTCCAAATATTAGACATATGTATTATTGATTTCTGTTGATTTTCTCCAAAAATTTAGTCCTTACCTGTTGAAAATAAAGAAGGATTTTATTTGTTTCTGTAGAATAGTAGAATATAAGCTATAAAATGTTTATATATATAAATGAAACCAATATATAGTTTTCATTTTAAACATTCTAATTTTCGGAGGGAGCTCTATGAAAAAGACAGACACAAGCAATAAGAAGTCGAGTAATCTGTATTTAATTGGTGTTATAATTAGTGTTGTTTTATGTATTGTTGGAGGCATCATCAGTGGGAATGCGTTTTTTGCCTTTTACACACTATTTGCATGCTTGGTTAGCTGTATTGTTTTTATTATATTAACAGGCTTGCAGTACAAAAAAACCATAAAGCAATTTTCTCAGGATTTGGATGGATTTAAGTCCGGTGATTTTTCACGTATAATTGAACCAAAGCAGTATGGACTTTTAGGACACATGGCTTCAGTGGTAAATCTGGTTATAAGTGATGTACGCTCTTTAATAGAAAGCTTCTTTAATCTTTCATTGTCCATAACACAGGCGTCCAGAAAGGTAACCTCAACTTCTGAAAATGCAACCAGTGCAATTGAAGAAATATCTAAAACCATTGATGAAATCGCCAAGGGAGCTTCATCACAAGCAGAAGAAGCTCAGATAGGCGTACAGGTAGTTGACAAGCTTTCTGATCAAATAAATTTTGTATATGAAAGCTACAGCGGTATTACAAATGAAACAAATAAAATAATTGATCTTAATACAGTAGGTCTAAAGGCAGTAACAACTTTAAGAGACAAATCAAAAGAAACTTATGAAACCTCTGAAAAAATATTTGCTGTTGTTGAAAACCTTACAAATACCACTAAAGATATTGGATTATTCGTTGAATCTATTGAAAATATAGCTGAACAGACCAATTTGCTGGCACTGAATGCTGCTATTGAAGCAGCAAGAGCCGGCGAGGCCGGAAAAGGTTTTGCTGTTGTAGCTGATGAAGTTCGTAAGCTTGCTGACCAGAGCAGAAAGTCTACTGAAGAAATCAACAACATGATGCAGAGCATAGAGGAAGAATCAGCTTTAGCCATCTCCTCAATGGAAATAATGAAAAAGGTTTCACAGGAACAAAATTTTGCCGTTGACAAAACTAACAGTTCCTTCTCAGATATTGCAAATGCCATTGACTACATAGTAGAAAAAATCAATGATGTAAATAAGGCAGTTATTAAAATGCAGGAAGATAAGAGTGAGGTTATCAGCGCTATTGAAAATATCTCCTCTGTTTCTCAGCAGACAGCCGCCTCAAGCGAGGAAGTTGCTGCAACTACAGAAAATCAGCTAAAGACTCTCGAAGATATGAAGATTGCATCTGAAAGTCTTGATCAGCTTGTTAAACAGCTTGACATAAAATTAAAGAAATATAAACTCAGATAAGTATACTGTTAAAAATTAAAAGTAATATAAAAAGCCTGTCGCAATAGTTATTGTTAAATATTTAAGAATAGCTATGCGAGGCTTTTTTTCTAGGCTAGGATATCCATAATACACTAGTTGAAAATCCAGAAGCCCTTTAAGAAATAGAAGGACATAGTATTTTTCAACAAAGGGAGATGATGTAAAGTTATAAATATACCGGCTCCAGAGGTTTATAACTTCGACATTAAAGGAGACATGGAGTGCTATGAAGCGTAAATATTTGTTTACCATTGCAGTTGCTATTACAGTAATTATAGCGATTGCAGTTACTATTTACATAAATGACTATTACAGAGCTTTACCAGAAGCTATTTCGATAGCAGACACAATGGAAAAGACAGATGGAAATCTATACTTCCGTGGTGACAGCAAGACAGGGCTTATTATCTACCCGGGAGGTAAGGTAGACGAAAAGGCATATTCTGTACTGGCAAAGGGTCTGAATGAACATGGTTATACTGTCGCAATTGCTAAAGCTCCGCTCCATCTTAGTATTTTTAACAGCAGTCTGGCTAAACCTATTATTGAAAATAATCCCCAAATTGATGAATGGGTTATTATTGGACACTCTCTGGGCGGAACTTCTGCCAGTATCTACGCTGAAAAACACCCTGGAAAAATAAAAGGTATAGTTTTTCTCGGTTCTTACCCATATAAGGACCTGTCAAAAGAAGATATTTTTGCTTTATCAATTACAGGCAGCAATGACCATGTACTGGACAAAGCAAAAGCTGAGAAAGCAAAGGAATATTACCCAGCAAATACACGCTCTGAGATAATCCGAGGAGGTAATCACGCCGGTTTTGGAAATTATGGCACTCAAAAGGGTGACGGAGCCTCTGAAATAACAGTTAAGGAACAGCAAACCCAGACCATAAATCTGATACTTGAATGTCTGTCAGGTGATTAACTATTCAACTATCAAAATTTTTTTCTCATACCTGAACCTTAACGGAATCTTACCTGATTCCATCAACAGTAATATTAAGCTTTTGAATTTTATTCATACAGTCTTGCACCTCTGAAAATGCAGGCATTGCAGGAATAGCTCCTCTTTTTGAAGCGCAAAGGGCTCCAACTGCATTAGAAAAATCTATAATATCTGATAACTGTGCTTTATTAATCTCAATTAGTGGTGACGCTAATCTACTTATCTGATAAAGCAGTCCTCCGAGAAAAGCATCACCCGCACCTGTTGTGTCGACAACCTTTGTGTCATAGGTGTTCAAATGCCCACAGCCTTCTGAGCACCTGTAAAAACACCCCTCAGGTCCTAATGTAACAAGCACAAGCTTTATTCCTTGCTCAAATAGTATTTTACTTCCTTTCTCCAGATTACTTTCCCCTGTCAGGAAATCCAGTTCAGTCTCTGATAGTTTTAATATGTCTGCATATTTCAGCCCCAACTGCATACCATCCCTTGCAGATATATCATTTTCCCAAAGAAGAGGTCTCCAATTCGGATCATAAGAGATGATTTTCCCCTTGCTTTTGGCATATTTAACTGCCTTTATGGTAGCACTTCTCGCAGGTTCATCGGTCATCGATAAAGAGCCAAAATGAAATATTTTACAATCATTAATAATATTTAATTCCAGTTCCTCCGGTAAAAGCATCAAGTCTGCTCCTGGACTTCTGTAAAAGCTGAAACTCCTGTCTCCTCTTTCATCAAGATGAACAAAGGCAAGTGTTGTGTTAACTTTTTCAGAAAATCTTAAACCTCTTGTATCAATATGGTTATCCTCAAGCACATTCTTCAGAAAGTTCCCGAACTGATCATTTCCTACCTTTCCGATAAAAGCACACTTTCCTCCCAGTTTTGAAACAGCTGTAAGAACATTAGCAGGAGCTCCCCCCGGGTTCCTTTCAAATAGTACATTGTTTGAAGAGTTATTCCCAGTTGGTGTAAAATCTATTAATAATTCTCCTAATGCTACTACGTCCAATATGTCAATCATTCCTTTACAAATATATTAATTTCATTAATCCATATCTATGAGGACCTTCATTGCTTTGTCCTTTTGCTCATCAATAATTTTATATGCTTTTTCATATTCACTGAAGGGCACCCTATGAGTAATTAATGAGTCAAATTCAATTAGGCCTTCTCCTACAAGGCGGATAGCTTCAATATAGTCCTCTACCCTGTACATAGCTGTACCGATTATACGTAGTTCATGATCCTGTACAAAGCCCATATTAATGGTACCGAGGTCGGCGAATACACCAACCACCACAATATCACTGCCTTTTCTGGCGTATTCAATGGCCTGTTTCATAGTTGCGTTTATTCCGATACATTCAAAAATCACATCAGCGCCGTCCACACCAAAGGAGTTAATTATGGCTTCCTTTAACTCTTTCTCCTCGGGGTTAACTGTTGAAATACCACATTTTTCAGCTGTCTTTAGTCGGTATTCGCTTAACTCGGACAGCAGTACCTTCGCAGCACCCATTGCCTTAGCTGTCTGTGCCACCAGATTGCCTATAGGACCGCCACCCAGCACCAGCACAGACTTGCCTTCAACATTCTCATAACGACGAACAGCATGTACCGCTACAGCCAGCGGCTCAATCATGGCACCATGGTCATAGCTCATTCCCTCCGGTAGCTTTATTGCTTTCTCGGCGTCCACAACAAAATATTCACTGGCCATTCCGGTAGTTTGGAAACCCATAACCTTTAAGACTTCGCAGTCGTTGTACATACCATGAGTGCAGGGATAGCATTTACCGCACACCACCTGTGGCTGAATGGTTACCCTATCACCAACCTCCACATTGGTAACCAAGCTGCCAACCTCTTCAACAACGGCCGAGACTTCATGACCTTGAACTACCGGATATTTTGTGTATGGATGTTTACCATGGTTTACATGAATATCCGAACCACATACACCTATAATTTTCATTTTTACTTTTATCTGATTACCTCCGACTTCCGGCACCGGTACATCTTGATATACTACTTTCCCAGGTTCTGTCATTATTGCCTGTAACATATTAAAATTTCTTTTCAAAAATATATTTTGTGAATTCCAATGCATCTTTTGCGTTCTTATCAAGCTGTTCAGATGACGCTCCTTTTGAAAGATCACGCCATACCTTAATATCAGAGCCAACTTGTCCGCCCATCAGAACAAAGGGTTCCATAACAACAGCACCGTCGTAGCCGATATCCTGTAGAGCACAGCTGATTTCCTGCCACGGCATACGTCCCTTACCCGGCACACGACGGTTGCACTCACCTATGTGAAAGTGTCCGAGATATTTACCAGCAGTGCGGATGGCTCCACCAAGGCTGTCTTCTTCAATATTCATATGAAAAGTATCAAGCATAACCTTGACATTTGGACTATCGATTGCTCTAATGAATTCAGCACCTTCTTCTGCGGTATTTAGAAGGTATCCTTCGAAGCGGTTCAGGACCTCCATTCCAAGAGTAATACCATAATCTTCCGCCATGGCTGCCATCTTTTTCACACCGGCGATGCTACGGGTAAGGTCTGCCTCTTTATTAATGGAATTGGAATAATCAACCGGCCAGTAAGAATAGAGCCCACCACCTACTAAACTGATGCCTAGCCTTTCTAAAATCTTAAAGGTTTTGTTCCAAAAGTTGAGTGTGTTAGCCACAACTGCAGGATCATCAGAGGCTATATTCTCACTTACCTTCGGACCATAACCTCCAGTGATGGTTATACCGTATTTTTCTTTAGCCTTTCATAAAGACCTCCTTATAACATCTATCGCCTCGTTATATTACACATACTCTTATGTAATTAATTCTCAAATAATCATCCTGGCCTTTACCCTTTAACTGCTCCGGCAACCAAACCCTTTACAAAGAACCTCTGACCTGCCAGAAATACAGCAAATACTGGAATTAGGGCAGAAGCTGACGCAGCCATAACAAGGTTATATTCAGTTAAGCTCTCTTCAACAAAATTTGTAAGTGCGACAGGTATCGTGTACTGACGCCAGTCTGAAAGAAAAACAAGGGCATCCAGGTAATTGTTCCAGTTCCACAGAAAAACAAGCATTGCCAGTGATGCCATACCCGGCTTTGCAATGGGCACCATAATCCGAGCCCATATCTGAAACTCATTGGCACCATCGATAAATGCAGCTTCCTTTAATTCATTTGGTATCTGCATAAAATACTGACGCATCAAAAATGTCCCGGTAATAGTAACAAGGCCTGGAAGAATAAGCGGCAGATGTCCGCCCATTATACCCAGTGTATTGAAAAGAGTAAATCTCGGAATTAAAGTAACCTGTGACGGTACCATCATAGCTGCCAGATATGCCAGGAAGATTACATTACTCCCGCGGAATTTAATTTTTGCAAATGCATAACCTGCAAGTGTGCTTGTAAGAACTGCTCCGAACAGATTTATAAAAGCAATTTTTAGTGAATTTGCATAAGCCACACCAAAATGATAATCCACCTTTGCATTACCGCCAATGTTCCATACCGTTATATAATTATCTGGATAGAAATACTCAGGAATCCATTTTATCGGGAGCTTTAAAACATCGGCTGAAGTCTTCATTGATGCCGAAAGCATCCATAAAAACGGAGTAATCATGATCAGAGAAATTCCAATGAGTAATGCAGTGCAAAAGCAGCGAATAATTATTTTTTTCATAAAGTAATATTTTTTTAAGTCCTTATTATTCATTATTTCATCTCCCTATTTAATCATCTCCCTATTCATAACTAACCCATTTTTTCTGTCCGCGCCACTGAATCAATGTGACAATAAGCAGTAGTAAAAAGAGTATCCATGCTATCGCAGAGGCATAACCCATGCGGAAGAAGCTAAACCCTGATGTATAGATATAATATACCAGCACGCTTGTGGAAGTTCCTGGACCGCCTCTTGTCATTATCTGAATAGGAGCAAATACCTGAAAAGAATTTATTAGAGTAGTTATTACAAGAAAAAATGTTGTTGGTGAAAGAGATGGTACAGTAATTTTAAAGAATTTAGTTATCTCATTTGCACCGTCTACATCAGCTGCCTCATAAACGTCCTGTGGCAAGCCCTGAATAGCGGATGAGTATATCAGAATATTATACCCGATGCTGCTCCATATCGACATAATAATAACGGCAACCAGTGCCCAATTATAGTCTCCCAGCCATGCTGGAGGGTTTTCCCAGCCCAGTGCCTTTACCATTAGTGTAAAAGGCCCCCAGGGAGAATACATCATAACCCATACAATTGCAACAGCAACTATGTTAGAAATATAAGGCATAAACATGGCAAGCTTCATGGGAACTTTTGCATAACAGTATGACTCGAGAATTACGGCAAGTATAAGTGAAAGAAAAATTGAAACGGGAACAACTGCTAATGAATATAAAATCGTGTTAACCAAGGAGGAAGTAAACCATTGGTCCTTCCACATCTCAATATAGTTCATTCCAAAATTAAATTCCCAATTTCCAATTCCTTTTGTAAAATCCCAGTCGGTAAAGCTAATAAATAGTGAAAATAAAAGCGGAAAAACTGTAAATATCAACATACCCAGAATATTTGGCAAAATAAAAGTATATCCGGTTATGTCTGTTTTAAACTGCCTGCTTAATTTCAGCTTCAAATCATTACCTCCCTCTTCTGTAGTATCAAGAGTATATGAGGCCGCTATTTAGCGGCCTCATTTAACTATTTTTGACTTAAATTTTCTATGTCAATTATTTGAGAAATTCGTCTGCACGTTTTTTCGCATTAGTTAATGCAGTGGAAGCGTCATTTTTACCTGTAAAAATTGTCTCTAAAGCTTCGTTATATACTTTCTGGATTTCAGGGAGTTTGGTAGTTACAGTGGAAACCGCCAGATTTTCCTTGTTTTCCAGGAACTTTGCAACTGAATCTCTATCGAGAATCTTTTCACCGTTCTTCATATATTCATCTACAATTTTATTTGAATCAATACCCTTATGAATTGGAACACGTCCATATGGAGTCATTGATAGCATACCGCCCTTGGTATACCACAATGCAAATTCCATAGCTTGGTCTATATTCTCAGAATTTGAGTTAATACAGAGAAAATCGCCGATAACACCCTCTCCTATTGAATACTTTGCAGCTGATTTATCAGGTACAGGAACCGGGAGATATGCTGTGACAAAATCATGAGGGTACTTTTCCAGATCCTTTATAGAGCGGATTGACCACACACCTAAAGACATTGCGCTCTTTCCTGCAAGGAATACACTCTCTACAGACAGCTTCTGGGTCACATTATCAGTATGGGTTACAGCCGACTTATCAACCAACATCATATCAGCAACCAACTGATTAACCTTTACAAGTTCCGAATTGTCTAGATTAGACTCCATGCCTCCTGCTTTATATAGAAAATCTGACCCTAAAACAGTCTGTGCAAGATAAGAAGGTCTGAAAATCTCCATTGAAGTGTTCCAGTACATACCATAAACCTTATTTTGTCCCTCACCCTTGGTCAGTTTTTTTGCTGTTTCCCTGAACTCTTCATAAGTCCATGATTCCGGAATAGGGATTCCGGCTTCATCAAACATATTCTTATTAGCTAAAATATAGTAATTTTCCATTTTTGTTGGAATACCATATACTTTCTTGTCATATATATATGGAGTTACACCAGAACCCAACTCGCTAACTGGGTCAAAGCCTGCCTTGGCAAGCCTATCTGATAATTCAAGTGCCATGCCGCCGGTTCCTCTTTTTACAAGATTGCTGGAGGTATAAGTCATAAATAAATCAATTTCTCCTCCTGCCAGTAGCGTGGTCTCAAGTTTCATATTACCCGTATCATCATTAACAAATCTGACATATTCCGCTTGAATGCCCTTATCCTTATACTCCTTGTTAAAAGCATCCACAGTCAACTGTGGCCCATATTCTGCAGGAACTCCACCCCAGAATTTGAGCACTACGGGTTTTTTTTCTTCAGTTTCAGTTGTAGCTTTTGCTTCTGAAGAGGCTGATGCTGATACGGATGCCTGAGTACTCTCTTTTGGGGAACTGCCGCAGCCAGCGAGCATTGTAACCATCATTGACATCGCAATGAAAGCAGTTAACTTTCTTTTTAACATTTTCTTTCCTCCCGTTATATGTTAAATTTGTGCGTTCAAGCACAATAATATAGTAAGCTGTTATTCATTATTTGTTAATTAACAGAACTACTTTTGACTTTTATTATTCTGCTTATTAATGATTGACTTGTCAGATTTGCAACATTTTGGTGTTTTATCTCTATTTTTGATGTTTAATATTTTTTGATAGGTATAACTATTCTGTTATTTTGTTATTTCTATACTCATTTGGTGATATTTTGGTAATCTTCTTAAAAAGAATACTGAAATAATTCGGACTGTTTATCCCAACCTCATAAGCTATTTCATTTATGTTTTTGTCCGTTTCAGTCAGTAATCTCATGGCTCTTTCAATCCTAGTTCTATTTACATAATCTATAAAAGATACACCCAATTCACTCTTGAATAGATGTGAGAAGTGACTTTCACTGAGGTGCACCACTCGGGCAGCGGCTGATACACTTATTTCATCACTGAGATTATCCTTAATATATGCTATAATTTGAGCTATTTCCTTTTTAAGTTTTTTGTTTCCAATTTTACTGCTCTCCTCAGCATATAGGCCAAGCACTGCTAAAAAACTTTCTTCAATATTTAAAAGCAAATCATACTGAAAAATCGCTTGATAAAGAGTCATTCCGTTGGCATCGGTCAACTTATCAACCATAATCCCTTTTGTAAGACCATCAGCCTTTATGACCCGGTATAGCTCATATAGTATTTCTCTAACCAGGTATGGTTCAACTATTTCCATCTCAAAAAAATAACCGGTAGTCTTTCTTAGAAATGCCTCTGCTTCGGTGAAATTGAATTCATCTAGTGCTGACTTCCAGTCTGATAATCTGAAATCTGCCGGCATATTAAGTCCTTTCAGTTTAGGTTTTTCCTCAGTACATAACAGCAGCTTCTTTTCCTTCATATAAAAACGTTCGTCCATTACTCTTTTACAGTCGGTCACTGCATTTGGGAAGTTTTCCAATGCCACAGTTTCCTTACTTAGCACCCCATAGATCTGCACGCCGAAATAGAGCTCAACACATTTTACTATGCGGTCAAACCCTGTCTCCACCTTGCTGATTAAATCCCTGTCCAGCCGTCTCTTAGGTATGTTCAATGTAACAATACACTGACTTTTCTCATATCGGAAGGTCTGCGAAGTAATAATTTCATCCATCACTTCTCCTACTATATTTTCTAAGGATGCCGAAAATAAGTCAGGTTCCAATGCCTCTCCAGTTGAATGAATCACATTAAAGTTCGCAACGTTTAAAAACAAGACTGCGTAGGTTTTATTAAAATCACACTTTACTTTTACTAAACCCAACTCTTTGATTAAATCAGCCTTATTTAAATAACTTCGTTCAATCATCATGTTAATCAGACGTTCCCTAATTACCCCTGCATTATTTCTTAAAAGCATCTCAGCGTCTTTATCGGACAATCTCTTATCGTTTATCTCCTTAGATACACTATCTAATATGGATAGAAGCTCTTCTGAGTTTGCTGTCAGTTTAAATATAAAATCGCTTGCGCCAAGCTTCATGGCCATTTTTACCTTCTCAAAATCAGTGTAATTGCTTAAAACAATGATTTTTATATCTAAAGCGTTTTCTTTGCAGTATTCGATAAGTTCAAGTCCATTTACAGGTTCCATCATCAGGTCTGTAAGAATAATTTGAGGTGAAAACTGAGAAATTTTTTCAATTGCGTCCTGACCATTGACGGCATCACATACTACGGAATAGCCCCATTTTTCCCAGTCCAGCATGGATTTCACACCAATCCGCACAAGATACTCATCGTCTACTATCATGACCCGCTTCATGTATATATCTCTCCTTTCAGCTTTCGGGGTAAATCACTGGAAGGTGGTAGTCTACCTTTGCACCACCCTCATAATTATTGGATATATTTATTCCATACCCATTTCCATATGATACCTTGATCCGTTCATTAATGATACCCAGCCCAATACCGGAGTCGCTTACTTTGACTGCATTACCATCACATTCTCCATAAAAGTTAAAAAGTGCTTCTTCAGAGAATCCCTTACCATTGTCCGAAATAGAAATTACAAGATCACCGTCTTTAATGCATCCACTAATTCTAATTACACCATCGGACGAATTTTGGGGAAAAGCATGCTTAAAGACATTCTCAACCACAGGTTGAAGAATAAATTTGATAATCTGACATCGTTCCAGGTCGGTTGCCAAATCAACTTCTAATGAATAACCATTGCCAAAACGCATGTTTTGTATATTAAAATAGCTTCTAATGACCTCAAGCTCTTTTAAAAGGTCAACCAGTTCATCATCCTGCGTCAGGCTGTATTTTAGAATCTCCGCCAGCGAGTCTATATTATCTCTTATATTGTCAGCCTTTCTTATAATAGCCATCCATCTGATACTGTTTAATGTATTGAAGAGAAAATGAGGACTCATTTTGGATCTTAATGATTCATATTTGTATTTCTCTTTAGTTACCTGTTCCTGCCGCAGTTTTGCAAACAGGTCGTTTATATGTACTGACATATCATAGTATACAGAGTATATCTCCCCTATCTCATCTTTTCTTCCATATTTTAAAGTAATCGGTGTTTCTCCGACCCTATAGTTTTTCATTTGATTGGAAAGAATCCTTATGGGTCTTGCAATCTGTTTTGCAATTATAAAGGCAAGCAGAAATATGATAACTACAAAAAGAATACAAATTATGTTAATTTTAATCATCAAATTGTTTATTTGTCTCTCCAGCTTATCGTAATCAGTGAAATAAAAAATTTTCAGCTGTGTTCGCGAGTACATGCTTGAAAGTTTAACAGTATAAAAGCTTAAAAGATACTGTCGGCCATTTGCAGTTAGCACAGTATTCCCATTTCGCTCATGACTATGGTTCATAGCAATTTCATCAAAATCCTTATTTAAAAAAATATTATTGTTCTGGAATAAAACTTCTCCTGCTTGTGTAGAAGCAAAAATAGAATCCAACTCAGAATATTTATAGGTATCGAGGATATCAGATATCTTCTTCTGATCAATGCTTATAAGAACTGTGCCTAGCATATTGTCATAATGATTGCCATTTGAAATTGAACGGGCAAGTGAAATCTGGTTAGTGCTTGCAAAATTACTTTGTTCATTATATCCTTCAGATGACATATTCCAAATAATATAACCTCTCGCTTTAATACTTTCCCGTATCCAATCCTGCTCCAAAAGGTATGTGAAGTTGTTGTTATTCAAGCTCCAATTGGCATATACCTGTTGCTCTTTGTCAAAAAGAGTGATTTTCATATAGTCCATACTATCATCATACAGGTTTAGCATTGCAATTTGATTCACCACATTGTTAAAGGCCACCATCCGGTCGTAGTAAGTGTACTCGTCACTGCTGAAAGCCTTGGTAATGGTAGGATCGTTATAAAATACGTTGGAGATGCTGGTCATTTTGTTAAAAATCCGGCTTATTTCATTTTCACTTTTAGAAAGATTCTGAACTATTTTAAGACTGATTTCTTCACGCAGGATGGCTTCCATTTCAATCTTTACATACTGGAGCATAAGTGTGAATGGAATTAATATTAACAATACAATTGTAATAAAAATACGCGATGACAGCCGACCCATGATAATCTTCAAATCTGCACCCTCTCTGCATTTATATTTTTTTTATAGATGGATGGAGACAATCCGGTATGTCTCTTAAATACAGATGAAAAGTAATTCGGATCAGAAAATCCGCATTTACCAGATATCTCATAAAAACTGTCAGATGTCGATGCAATAAGTTCCTTAGCCTTGTCTATGCGAACCTGATTAATATATTGATTGATATTCTGATTCATACTTTTTTTAAAAATATGGCTGATATAGGATTCACTGCACTGGCAGAAAGCCGCAATTTCAGCGATGCGTATATCGTTGGTATAGTTCAATCGTATGAATTCAACCGTATTGGAAAGAATATAAGCCCTACTGGTATCAGCACTATAAACTGTATGCGGACTTACTGTTCCTGCGTTTACAAGAGCGTTGTAATACATTCGAAAAAAATCCACCAATATACCACATCGGAGTAAAATCTTATTGAAATCCATCTTAACCGCATTTACTGACTTAGCATAAAGACGGATTGCTTTTTCTTTGTCTATTTCGTATTTTTTCTCAGCTTTCGCAATACGATGAATAGCGCGTTTTTCGTTAAGTTCAAAGCCGTAAATACATATAGCTGCAATTACATTGCCATTAAATTTAACGGGAATCACCATCTCACTGCATCCACAGTAGCACGTTCCAACAAAGTAACCGTCGCAAGTTTCGCATTTCTTATGTAATAGCTTGCTTGTTTCGTGACAACGCTTCCACATCTCTCTGTTTAGTTTTATAAACATACAAAAGGAGGACCTGTGTATATAATATGGATTTAGCAACTGGGCTACATCGGGGTCCTTTTCAATAAAACCGACAAAATCCTTGATGGCAATTTGGCAGCCAAGTTCATGGGTAATATTTTTTATGTACTCCAAAACATTGAAATATCTGTTCATAAATTATCACATCCATTAAGTAAACATAACTTGTTTCAATTAAATCTTACCATATAATAGCTAACCCCACAAAGGAATATACAAGCGGATTCCGGGTTTTCAATAAGATTAGCAGAATATTAATATATACAGCAGAATATTAATAAATTAAGCTTTGCAGAAAAATGAAGATTATATGCATTTTATTTAAGGTTTGTAGTGAAAAAACATCATACAATAGACAAAACCAAATATTTTGGAGGTAAAATTATGAAAGTGCAACGATATTATGATAAAAAATATGACGTTGTCGTCATAGGCGGAGGTATGTCGGGTATCAATGCCGCCATCGCAGCGGCAAGGCATGGAGCTAAAACAGCTCTAATACATGCAAGGCCCGTTTATGGCGGGAATGCCAGTTCAGAAATAAGGATGCATATTTCAGGTGCTGCTTGTCATCTCGAAAAAAAAGATTTAGCAGAAACGGGTATTATTGAAGAACTCCTCCTGGAAAACAAGCATCGCAATCCTTATCATTCCTTTTCGGTATGGGACACCGTATTGTGGGAAAAAGTCCGGTTTCAGAAAAACCTTGACAGTTATTTAAACACCTCAATGGATAGTGTTGAAACATGTGATAACAGAATCAGCAGTGTCATCTGCCACCAGACAACCACTGAAACCACCTATAAGTTTTCAGCAGGTATTTTTATTGATGCCACCGGTAATGGAACCTTAGGTTTTATGGCTGGTGCCGAATACAGTATCGGCAGTGAGGGCACCGGAGAATTCACTGATACCAAGTCTCCAAATGCCACCTTTGTAAATTCAATGCGTAAAACTCTGATGTTCATTGCAGATGATATGGGAGAACCGGTAAAACTTAATAAACCCTCCTGGGCTTATTCATTCAATGACGGAGATCTAAAATTTCATAGCCATGGTAATATGTTACAGGAAAATGGCAAGAACTCAAAAATAGAAAACTGCAAATCTGATTCAGGTTACTGGTGGGTTGAACTCGATGCAGCAAGTAGTGCTGTAATCACCAATCAAGTAACTAATATTGACGGTACTACCGAGGAACTTAGCAAATACATTTATGGCGTCTGGGATTATATTAAAAACTCCGGAGACCATGGTGCAGAAAACTATTCACTTACCTGGGTCGGCATAGTTCCTGACGCAGGAGAAAACCGCCTCCTTACAGGTGATTATGTATTAAATGAAGATGATGTACTTGCAAATCGGATTTTTGACGATGCTGTAGCTTACGGCGGTTGGCCTATGAAGGAGCTTCTCCCTATGGGAATTTATCACAATGGCCCTCCAATACCGAATGTAAACTTTCCGGGAGCATATACCATTCCCTACCGTTGCTATTATTCCAAAAATATTGAAAACCTCATGATGGCAGGCAGAAATATAAGTACAACTAAAAAGGTATCAGGCTCCACACGTGTAATGGGTACTTGTTCTGTTGGAGGACAGGCGGTTGGTACAGCTGCCGCACTGGCTGTCAAATATAATTGCACTCCAAGAGGGGTAGCCCTGCATATGGATGAACTGCAACAGGTATTATTGAGGGATAACTGCTATATTCCAGCATATAAAAACAATGACCAGTCAGACCTTTTGCTGGACGCCTCAGTATCTGCTGATAGTTATATTGATGGCTGCGAGCCGGGCAATGTAATAAATGGTGTTTCCAGAACCGTTGGTGATAAAAAAAATTACTGGGAATCAAATGAAACTTCTGAGGGCGGTGAAACTATTTCACTTAAGCTGCCTTCACCCAAGGTCATGAGACAACTTCGACTAACCTTTGATTCTAATTTGAATCAAGAAATTATTCCTTCAGTAGCCAAAAATATAAGAGCTTCTCAGGTAAAAGGTCTGCCTATAGAACTTGTAAAGGATTATCAACTAAAGGTTTACAACGGAGAGATGCTTGTTTATTTTAAAGAAATTACAGACAATTACCAGCGTCTCAACATTCATGAGATGCCAGAGGGGACTTGCGGCAACCGCGTCGATGTAACTGTTCTTAAAACTCACGGATACTCAAATGTGAGAATCTTCGAAATCCGTGGGTATTGAAAGGAGTGTGTACAAAATGAATATTCAGAATAAATACTGTGAAAAATGTTATGACGTAGTTGTAATCGGTGGAGGACTTTCAGGTGTGTGTGCCGCCATAGCTTCAGCCCGTAATGGAGCAAAAACCGTTTTGGTGCAGAACCGCTCAGTTTTAGGGGGAAATTCCAGTGAAGAAATCCGAATGCATATTGTCGGGGCAAGCTGTCATATGGCAAAGCCAAACAATGCAGAAACAGGAATTCTGATGGAGCTTCTGCTGGAAAATAAAAACCTGAACACAGCCCAGTCCTTTAATATATGGGATACTGTTCTTCTGGAGAAAATCATACAGACGGAAAATCTTGACCTTCTTTTAGATACTAACATGAATAGTGCAGAGTTTGAAAACGAAAAAATTATATCGGTACTCTGTCATCAAACCACCACCGAAACAGCTTTTAAACTGTCTGGAAAAATTTTTATTGATGCCACAGGCCATGGGACCCTCGGTATGCTGGTGGGGGCAGAAGCAAGGATTGGTAGTGAATCCCGTCATGAATTCAATGAACCCAATGCCCCCGAGGAAGCTAACAACATCATTATGGGTAACACCCTGATGTTTCAGGCTGTAGACCGAGGAGAACCGGTCAGATTTGAAAAACCTTTTTGGGCTTATAGTTTCTCTGAGGAGGACTTAAAACACCGACGCCATTACAACATTACTTCGGCCATGGGAGAAGGTGGCGCACCCGCTGAATTTGTAGAAGGTAAAATGAAAAATCTGCCAGAGTTTTCCACCATGGATGCCGGCTACTGGTGGATTGAGCTTGGTGGACAATATGCTGATATTATCGGTGAGGGAGAGATAATTCGTGATGAATTGCTAAAATGTGTATATGGCGTTTGGGATCATATTAAAAACTGCAGTGATCATGGAGCAGAAAACTACGAGCTCACCTGGGTAGGTATGGTTCCAGGATACCGTGAAAGCCGTCGTCTTGTAGGTGATTACCTTCTGAACGAAAACGATATACGTTCCAATAGAGTATTTGAAGATGCTGTTACCTTCGGCGGTTGGCCTATGGATGAGCATGTGCCGGGTGGGATCTTTGACTTTGATAAGTATCCCTCCAGAATTTTTAATTTTGACGGTGTTTATACCATTCCTTATCGCTGCTTCTATTCCAAAAATGTAAAAAATCTTATGATGGCCGGAAGGGACATAAGCACCTCTAAAATGGCCTTTGGAACTACACGTGTCATGGGTACCTGTGCAGTAGGCGGGCAGGCGGCAGGTACGGCAGCTGCAATGGCTGTTAAATACAACTGCACACCCAGAGGTATATCAGATCATATGGATAAATTACAGCAAACCCTGCTAAAAGATGACTGCTATATCCCTGGCTATAAAAACACTGACCCTGACGACCTTGCACGATACGCAGCAGTATCGGCCACCAGCTTCATCCCGGGTTGCGAGCCTGAGAAAGTTATAAACGGTGTTGCCCGCATTATCGATAATGAGAGTAATTGTTGGGAATCTGCCCCCCTTGGTGAAAACCCAGAAACATTATCACTGCTCTTAGATAAGCCGCAGGAGCTTCATGAGCTGCGCCTCACCTTTGATCCCAACCTGACGCGGGAAATAATGCCCTCCATCACCAATCAGGTGAGAAGTCGTCAGGTCAAAGGGTTGCCGGAGGAATTGGTACGGGATTACTCCGTTACATTCTATAATGGTGGCAAAGAGATATTTTCCATGGTAGTGGAAGGAAATTACCAGAGGCTTAACATTCTCCGTCTACCGCCCGAAATGATTGCTGAAAAGGTTAGCATTTCTATCCTTTCTACCCACGGGTATTCGGCAGCAAGAATTTTTGAAGTTCGTCTTTACTAAAAGGGATAATGTCAAAGTAACCGCTGTGATACCTAAAAGCAACCTGTGGCATCGAAGCCACAGGTTGCTTTTTTACATCACTATAATACTTTAGTTGTACAGTCTACTCTTCACTGCTCTCAGGTTTGGTACTTTCTGAGCTTATAGTGCTTTGACTACTATCAATGTCTTCAGTACTTTGATTACTTTCATTTCCTTCCGTGCTATTATTGCTTTCATTGTCCTTGGTTTTTATATAGTTCTCATCAGTTTCTTGTGTTTGTGAGGATTTGTTTCGTTTCCGTAATGCGTCACTAATAAGATATTCAATCTGACCATTAACGGATCTGAATTCATCTTCAGCCCATTTTGATATTTCTTCCCACATTTTTGGATTCAGTCTCAATAAAATTGATTTTTTTTCAGACATAATATCAGCGCCTTTTATTAATTATGCAGAGTTCCGGTGTTTATGACCGGCTGCGTGTTCTTTTCACCGCACAGGACAACAAGAAGATTGCTGACCATGGCAGCTTTTCTCTCTTCATCAAGCTCAACTATTTCATTTTCACTAAGCTTGGTTAAAGCCATCTGAACCATACCAACCGCACCTTCGACTATCTTCTGTCTTGCTGCTATGATAGCTGCTGCCTGCTGTCTCTGAAGCATAGCTGCGGCAATTTCAGGTGCATATGCAAGGTGTGAAAGCCGAGCTTCCTCAACTATAACGCCGGCTTTACCCAAACGCTGTTGAAGTTCGTTCTTGAGTGCTTCTGCAACCTCGTCTGCACTTCCCCTCAAGGAAATTGTATGGTTGTCTTCGGTATTATCATATGGATACATTCCTGCCAGATGTCTTAATGCGGATTCACTCTGCACATTGACATAGTCTACATAGTTATCTACGTCAAATACTGCTTCGGCGGTGTTTTCAACTCTCCATACAATAACTGCTGCAATTTCTATGGGGTTACCCATTTCGTCGTTTACCTTTATTTTCTCACCATTAATATTTCTGGATCTGAGAGATATTTTTTTCTTAGTATAAAATGGATTTGCCCAGTGCCAGCCGGAATTTTTCACAGTCCCGATATACTTTCCAAACAGAATCAGAACCATTGCTTCATTGGGTTGAATAGTAAAGAAACCCGGCAGAACGAAAACATATACAATAAATATCAGGATACCTGCAACGATGAGAATATCCAACCCTGTGGTTACTCCAATTATAAATAACGCAACGCTGACAATCAGTATTAGAAATGATAATAACAGTATTAATCCACCTGATTTAGTTTTACCTGCTATTTCCTTCATAATAACCCCTCCAATTCAAAATAATAAAATTAAATAATATTAATATGATATCTAAATGATATCATATTAATATTTGCAAGTAAATAGTAAGGCCCATAAAATTTGATATTATTTCTATTTAATCTAACATATTCATTCACTGGTCATTTCACGCAATTTATCCGGCTTAAGAATACGTATAGCCTCCTTCTGATATTCAATTATCCCATTATCCCTCATAACTCCCATCTCTCTGGACATTGACGGTCTTGATATATTCAAGAAATCAGCCATCTCATTTCTGTTCATCGGCAATCTGAAGGTATGGTTTCCCGATTTCTCCATATGCTCCAGCAGCAGACATGCGATCTTTGAATTAATACTTTTCATGGACAGATATTCCACTCTCCTGTTGAGCATGATTGCCCTGTTTGAAACTATTCTGAGCAGATTTTTTATCAGCTGGCTGTGAAAGCTGCAGGCTTCGCTACATTGGTTGATAATTGCGTTGTTTTCAAGAAATATTACATTACAATCAGTTTGAGCCTGTACATTTGCGGGCCACTGCTCCTTTCCAGAAAACGCAATTACCTCTCCGAACAACTCTCCGGCTGATAGTACTCCCAGCATGACCCGGCTGCCTGCAGCATTATCCTTGGACACAACTGCACTTCCCTCTACCATTATTCCAAGACCATAATAGCGTTCTCCAGCCCTAACAATAAAATCACCTTTATTGAAGGAATGAAGCTTCGGGCTGAAGCATTCCAGCAGGGAAATCAACTGATGGTCATCAAAGCCCTCAAACAAGTCACATTTCAATAATGCTTTAGCCAGCGTATGATATTTACTCACCTTCTACCTCCGATAAAATTAATAAAAACATTTTTTGTATCCTGAGATACCGATTACATATTAATTATACCTTATAATTAGCATATAAAATAAAAATTAGCACACAAACCGAATTTAAGTAATCAGATTTAATCAGAACTAATTACTAACTATAAATAAATTGGAGCTATGCTCAGAGGAGGATATTATGAAGAGAAATATTATCAAAATCGACGAAGATAAATGTAACGGCTGTGGTCTTTGTGTCAATGCCTGTCATGAAGGAGCACTTATTATGGAAAACGGTAAGGCAAAACTGATTTCCGACAGCTACTGCGACGGGCTTGGAAATTGTCTGCCCGAGTGCCCTACAAATGCAATTTCCATAATAGAGCGCGAAGCCGATGCCTATGATGAAGAACTTGTAATGAAGAACATGGCTAAGAGGGCACAAGCGACAAACTCTGCACCGGCGCCATCCCATGCTGCTTCTACATTGACTTCTGCGGCACCGGCAGCTCATTCCCAGCCTCCGATGCACGGGGGCTGCCCGGGTTCCAGAGCTATGGCAATCAGAAGGACAGCCGAGAATGCACCATCAAGTTCGACTCCGGCTCAACAGCTTACCTCGGAACTTATGCAATGGCCTTGTCAGATAAAGCTGGTTCCAGTAAATGCTCCGTACCTTGATAATTGTGATTTGTTAATCGCAGCAGACTGTACAGCCTTTGCATATGCCAATATTCACAAGGATTTCATGAGGAACAGAATTACACTCATAGGCTGTCCCAAGCTTGATGAAGGTGATTACTCTGAAAAACTGACTGCAATACTGTCCAACAACAACATTAACAGCGTCAAGATACTCAGAATGGAAGTTCCTTGCTGTGGTGGCATAGTTAATGCCGTAAAAACCGCACTTATTCAATCGGGAAAAATGATACCCTGGAGTATTGTAGTAATAGGAACAGATGGAGAAATCAGACAAAGTTGATTATTTAAAATATCAAACATATCCGTTATAATAGGTCTGTGAGTCATTGGTTTCACAGACCTTTTTGTATTCTAATTTTTATATCAATTAATACATCAGGTATGGTTAATTCAATACGCCTTACCAAAATGTGAGAAATGGAGAGTTTATGTTAATAGGAATAATTGGAGCAATGGAGCAGGAAATCAAGCTGCTTGCCAAGAGTATGGATATATCCGAAATAAAAACCCTGGGCATGAGAGACTATTATATCGGAAAACTATTTGGCAGAGATGTTGTATTAGTATTTTCAAAATGCGGAAAAGTTGCAGCCTCCTCCTGTGTTACTTCGCTAATTAATGTATTCAAGGTTAATCTTGTTATATTTACCGGCGTTGCAGGAGGAACCGACAGTTCACTAAACATCGGAGATATAGTAATCGCGGACAAACTTATTCAGCACGATATGGATGCAAGCCCTATGCCCGGATGTAAGAAGTTTGAAATTCCCCTTCTCGGTACTGATATTTTTGAGACAGACAGTAAACTGACTACACTAGGAGTATCCTCCGCTCAACAATATATCTCGGAGTATATGAAGAATGATGTGTCAGAGGAAGCTCTTAAAGAGTTTCACATTTCGACACCAAAGGTTGTAGTAGGTACAATAGCAAGCGGAGACCAGTTTATTGCAGACAGCAATAAGGTCAGAGATTTATCAGAAGAGATAGAAAATCTCAAGTGCATTGAAATGGAGGGTGCAGCTGTTGCGCAGGTGTGCTATGAGCATAAAATTGATTATATTGTCTTTAGGGTTATATCAGATAAGGCCGATGAACATGCGAGTATTAATTTCCCGCTCTTTATTGAAAAAACAGCCAGCCACTTTACCCGCGGCATAGTAAAGCAATTTATATCTGAAATCAATAATTAATATAACTAATCTTTCGGTTATTAACCTTTTGCAAACTAAACCTTTGCAAACTACATGAAAATTCCGGCCTGGTGCCGGTTTTTTTGTTATTCCAGACTAATTTACATAATTCAATAATTCTGTAACAATATCAAAATCCAGCTAATATACTGCTATTAGAATAGAAAAACACTTAATATTCATTTATAAAGGTGATAGTGAATGCCATACACAGATAGAGAATTATTTGCCAGATTGATACAATGTGAGGCTGAAGGCGAAGGTGATAACGGCATGAAGGGTGTGGCCTCTGTTATTATGAACAGAGTAACTGTTCCCTATGGAGAATTTTTCAAGTTAGTACACGGTGACATTAGAGCAGCCATTCTACAAGCAGGACAGTTTACATGCGTCAAAGAAGTAGTTGCCGGTCAATATAATCCGCAGAATATATATAATATGAACCCACAAGACATACACTACGATATTGCCGATTGGGCTATGACTGGTAACACCCTGGGTGCAGTTGGAGAATGTCTCTGGTACTATAATCCCTTCAAGCCTACCTGTGGTTCCTTTTTCCCACCGGGTAACACAGGTGTGATATTTACCAGAATAGCACAGCATTGCTTTTATACTCCGACACAAAAATATGCACAAACATAGTAGCATTAAAGAAATCCATTCAGAAAGGAAGTTAAATCTTTATGAAAAATCGACCAACTCCATATTATACCTTGCCTTTTATCTGCTATGAGGAAAGGCCGGACGGAACCCAAGCCGAGGTAATGACACCGGGTCAGCCCATGCAGGGTATGTCACCGCAGGATCAATTTGCACCCATAACCCCTACCACACAGCCAGAAGCGTTAACTTTGACCAGCACGGATTATTTGAACGGGTTTTTACGTACTCAAATCGGCAAAAGAGTCAGGGTTGAGTTCCTTATCGGTACAGGAACCTTATTAGACAGAACCGGAACCCTGATAAGTGTCGGGGCTAACTATATAAACATAAGGCTTATCGAGAGTGACGATATAATGACCTGTGATTTCTTTTCAATAAAATTTGTTACATTTTTGATATAAACTACACACCGATAGACATGAATCTCCCTCCTGC
>JAEYNI010000051.1 GCA_023412635.1 Bacillota bacterium | reverse complement strand
TGTGAGGGGAAATATGAAAAATTATAATCAAGTTTATGTGAAAAATAGTTTTGAAGCGGCAGAAATATATTGCAAAGCTTTTGGTGCAGAAATCACATTTGAAGTAAGAAATGATGACAAAACTGCTTATGCACACTGTGAATTATCTGTAAATGGTGAAGGTTTTTTAGCATTAAGTGAAGCGGCGAATCCTTGTGACATAAACATAGTCCACAAAATGAAATGGGAAACTATGACGTTTAATGTGTTTGAGATGGGAAGCGAAGAGGCGGTTTGTAATGCCTTTAATATTTTAAGTAATGGCGGTGTTATTATTCATCCCATTCAGAAAGTTCCATGGAGCAAATGTTGTGCGACTGTTATAGATAAATTTGGAGTGTGTTGGTGGATTGCAATTTGATAAAGCTGATGTAGCAGCTAAACTATAAATAAAGAATCGCTATGATATAGAAATCGAGCAGCTATTCCTGCACAACATTGTATTACATAATAAAAAGGATGAGGTATATAATCTTGATATTAATTATATAAATAATTTTATTAGATGTAAAACATAGATATATTGAGTTTTGGCTAGCGGTTCATTATTTTGAATGTAGTTGGGCAAGTGGAGAAGATCAGCTAACAGAGAAACAAAAGGGTACAAACTATATTAATGTTTTGGAAAAGTTCTACAACAGACTCAGTTCTATAACCCCATGTCTCGTAATGACTTTTTATATGCTCCATAAAAGAACCTTATTTTGTTGACGGAAACTTGCAAAGTAAAATAAAAACAGGAATGGCAAAGCTACAGAGTATTCTTATAGGTATTCATGTATTTCACCTTTGGAGGGTAAGAATGATACTATATAAATATATGCCAAAAACTCGAATGGAATTTTGGGACAATCTTTTACTTCGCTTTACTCAGCCAAGTGCATTTAATGATCCATACGACTGTATGGCTTCTCATTCATGGCTTCCTGAGAAGCTTATGCCAGGGAATAGTGGGTTTCAAGATCTTGCTGCCCTTTTCTTTGATATAGAAGAGGCTTCGAGCAAATTCAATGACAATTGGGGTATCCTGTGCTTAAGTGAAGATGTAAAGTCGATTCTAATGTGGTCGCACTATTCAGAAAATCATAGTGGGTACGTGGTGGGATTTGATGCTACTCATCCTTTTTTTGCGCTCAACCAGAAGCCTGGAACTAATCAAGTGAAATATTGTCCAACGCGTCCTCAAAGCTCTCAGGGGAATTTATACGATGAGTTGTGTACAAAACTCGACGTTTGGAGTTATGAAAAGGAATGGCGACTGTGTAAACAAGTATCAAAAGCAGATAAAGTTGTTGGAAGCAAAGAGGAGCCGATATATTTATTTCGATTGCCTCCTGAAGCAATTCATAGTGTACACTTTGGAATTAGAACGCCGGAATCTATTGTAAGTGCTTCAAAAGATGACGTCTAGCTAAATGTGAACCATAGTGGTAATCTGATGATATCATTTTTGAATGTACTTCTTATGTTTATGATTCAGCATGCATTCTTCTGGTAGTTCGGTTGACCATGGCAGGAGCTGATCCAGTATCTCTGGTTGGTTTTTGAAATCACTGTTTGACATTTCGTCCAGCAGGTATTTCAAGTACTCATACACGTCAAGATCATTTGCTTTTGCAGACTCCACCAGGGTATAGAGAACTGCGTTAGCAGTTGCCCCTTTAGGAGTATCTGCAAAAAGCCAGGCACGTCTTGCCGTAGCATATGGCTTGATATTCGCTTCACAGAGATTGTTCGAGATGGGTAACCTTCCATCTTCTAAAAATGTTTCAAGATATTTTCTCTGATTCTTGGCATAAGTCAGGGCTTTCGTCAAATTTTCATTTGTAGTTGTAAGAGCTGACGTCTCTTCTATCCACGACCAAAAGGCATCTAGGATGGCTCGTGATGCATCCTGACGCTTCTCTTTCTTTTCTTCATATGGCAGTGCTTGAATCTCATCTTCAAGTTTGAAAAGGAGGTTAATGTATTCTCGGCCTTCAGCTCCTTTAGAACCGGGGATTTCTTTACCTTTGTTATCCAGAGGTATGCTTTCTATGAAGTATCTACGGACATGAGCCCAACAAAGATTTCTCTTAATATTCTCAGCCTTTTCATATCCTGCGTACGCATCTGTGGTCAGATACCCATGAAATCCTGACAGAAGCTTTTTTGCAATGTCACCGCTTCGGGTTCTGGAGTAATAGAAGAATGCTCCCTGGATGCCTTCGCATGCGGCACTTCTTATGACCCACATGAAGGAATCACTGCTGGCTTTTTTTCCTTCTTCCTTGTTGCACTGGATCCGCGTTTCATCCATGTGCAGGACTTCGCAACATAAAAGCCTTTCGTGAATCCGCTTGTAAATCGGTGTCAACCATTCTTCACTGCAGCGGATGACCCAGTTTGCCATATTGGCCCTGGGTAGAACCAACCCCAGACGGTACCAGTCTTTTTCCTGGCGATTTAATGGGATTCCCATAAAGAATTTCTGATACATGATATGTGCCACGAGGGAAGGTGTGGCTATTGAGTGTGGAAGCACTGGGCTCGGTACTGCCGCTTTCTGGAAGTGATCTTTTGGATTCTCACTTTCCACGGTTCCGCATTTTGTACATTTTGCCACCTGTTGTATGATTTGTTTTACTTTCAGTTTTGCAGGAATGTATTCCACCTCGGTGCGGACAAGCTTCTTGCCAATAACTTTCAAATCACTGCTGCAGATAGAACAAGTTTCCTCAGGGTTGATAATAAACTCTTCGATATCTTTTGGGAGTCCTGCCAGCATTTCAGCTCTGACACCAGGTTGTCTTGCAGTCCGGGTATAAGACGGAACGGTTATCTTTTGCTGTTCCTTAAACAGTTCCTTTACCAGTTCCATTGTGGTCTCAAACAGATTCATCTGCCCATTAACCAGACTGGTGACCTCAGATGATGGTCCGAATAGTTTCTTTCTGGCATGCAAGAGAGCCTGTATCATATTTTCTATCTGTATCTTCTGTTTTTCTATCTGGGCTTTCTGGCTTTCTATGGTTTTATCTTTTGCTGCCAATTCTGCTTTCTGCTTTTCAGCTAGGGCACGCAGCATAAGTAGCTCTTCTTGCTCTGTCATTGGTATACATTTCCTTCATTTTTTGATATCTTTAGTATACCATTTTTGGCCCATTTCTGCTATTGCTTCAGCATCTTTTAAAGCTTGAAAAGTGCTGAATTTAAGCCTTATTCAGGGCCTTTTTTCGTTATATTCACCAAGACTAAAAGCAGATTTTTTCTGCACTCATTTTTACTGTATGAAGTGCTTTTTTCTGCTCCATAGAAAGTCCCTGCAGAAGCCATTCCAACTGCTGTGAAGTGATTTCCTTCGTTTCTGCAGCATCCTTGGGCCATTGGAATTTCATTTCATCCAACAGCTTTTTACTAGCTAGGACAAAACCATTTTTATCATAACGTAAAACCTTGATTGAATTCTTCTTTTTATTGCAAAAGATGAAAGCACATTTGTCAGAAAACGGATCCAGTTTGAACTGAAGATTAACCATCGCCACCAGACCTTCAATCTGCTTGCGGAAGTCCGTGTGTCCGCAGGCGATAAATATGTGCGAAGCATCCCTTGCAAAACATCTTAACATAGTTTCTGCAACTGGGTTATAAATTCAGCTGCAAGTTTTACGGTATCGGAATCACTGATAGTAATATTAACATCCTTCCAAGTAATCTGGAGGTCTGATTTCATACTTCTGGTCTGCGTAATGGTAGATGATTCTATTTCTGCAAAAATTGGCATTGATGTATCGGTATTAAGTGCATTAACCTCTATACGTTTCAGCCAGTAGTAGTAAGCATGTTTTGATAAATTGTTTTCCTTGCACCAATCGGTAACATTCAAACCGCTGGTTTTTCTGTCAGCAATTCTATGCTGCCAAAGCTCAAGTGATTTCAGGTTCATAAGGTTTCTCCTGGAATAAAATTTATTAAGTCCAGTTTAGCTTATGATCGCTCCTTATTCACTACGTCATCTTTTGAAGCACTTACATATTTCATAAGCTCGGAATCAACAGATACCTTCTGGGCACTCTTTACACCAACAAAAACACTTTTATCGTTTTCTAACACCTCGCCTTTAAAGATTTTTTCATAGAATTCTTCCAGACACAAATTATACTCAGCTAAATAAGTGCTTAAAGATACACCCACATACCTTATGTGCCAGGGCTCATAAACACTGCCGGTTAACAGTGTTTTATCACTGGGGTACCTAATGATAAAACCAAACCTGTGAAGATTTTTATTAAGCCATACCTGTTCCTTTGTACCCTCAAAATCATTTCTGTGTCGGCCATTTACGCTGAATATGTCCAGAGACAGCCCCGTATGGTGCTCTGAGTTGCCTGGTAGGGCCACCAGCTGACGAGTTCTGGAAAGGGCTTCTTCATATGTTTTCGAGGTCTTTTTAAAGCTGTCCAGGTTTGAATTGAATATCAGTTGTTGAGCAGAAATACTTCTAAAAGCACTGTTTATAATAAACCCTTTAATACCATCCTTTTTTGCAGCTGCCACCATTGAATACAGTGCATCTAGAGTGCAGGGAATAAGCTTTAGATTAGGATACTCCAGCTTTACTTTACTTGCACTAATTGGTGTAAGATCCTTTGGCGAAAAGTCCATTGGTAGGGGAGTGTCCTTGTTGATCAAAAGCTTTGAAATGCTGTTCTGCTCACAAATTAGCTCTTTCATGAGTGTAGTGTTAATTGAATCAGGGGTAGTGGCTGTCAGGTAAAAAGTATTATCTCTTTGCAAAACTGATATGGCTTTTCGGTCTTTCAGCTGTATTTGTCGGAGTTCTCTAAAAATGCTTGTAGATTTTGTGACAGTTGGTTCTGTTGTAACTCTCACTACAGATTCTTGTGCTGGAGAGTCTCGAAGTACATAGTCGGTTTCATCCTTTGAGAGGGATAGCTTGTTGCAGCCTGTGAAAAATATGCAGAGCTGTAGAACTAGCAAAGATATGCATACTATTCTTCTCATAAAGTCCTCCACATAATAAGGTAATTTGAAAAACATAGCCTTAGCCTGTCCCATTAATAAGCAGGAAAAGAAAGTACAGCATTATATGAAGCAAATGATAATTTAAACTTATTCCATTAATTACTACTAATATATGAAGAAATGAATTTATTTATTTATGAGTCAATATAAAATCCTATAACACTTAAAGGAATTATATGCTGGGCATAGAATTAATCATTATGTTATATTAACAATACTGGGTCAGTACTATTATCAAATATTTACTTATTTCGAGGGGTGAATACTATGTGGTGGAAGGATGGAGTAATATACCAGATTTATCCAAGAAGCTTCAAGGACTCAAATGGAGACGGAATCGGGGATATAAAAGGTATTACCCAAAAGCTGGATTATCTGAATAATGGAACCCCGGATTCTTTGGGAGTAGATGCAATATGGATTTCCCCGTTTTTCAAGTCTCCTATGAAGGACTTTGGATATGATATTTCGGATTACCGTGACATAGACCCTATGTTTGGCACCCTTGCAGACTTTAAAGAGCTGTTGGCAGAAGCGCATAAGAGAAATATACATATAATTATCGATATGGTATTGAACCATACCTCTGACCAGCATCCCTGGTTTATTGAGTCACGTCAGAGCAGGGACAATCCTAAAGCCGACTGGTATATCTGGCACTCTGGGAAGAACTCCCGAACCGGCAAAAATGGAGAGATTATTCCCGGTAGACGACCGAATAACTGGTTTGCACAGTTTGAATTAAAAAACGCATGGTGGTATGAACCTAAAAGAAAACAGTTCTATCTTGGAACATTTACACGGCACCAGCCTGAATTAAATTGGCGAAATCAGGGCTTAAGGGAAGAAATGTTTGATCTGGCAAGATACTGGCTGGATATGGGGGTAGATGGCTTCAGGCTTGATGTAATCAACTGGTTTATAAAAGATGATCAATTCAGAAGCAACCCTTATACTTTGAAAAGCGTTGATTTACAGAAGCACATTTACGATAGGAACAGGCCTGAAACTATTGAGATTTGCCACCAGCTCAGAAAGATAACCGATGAATACCTGGAAAGAATGATGGTTGGGGAGGTATTTACCGATAGTGCAGAAACTGCCTCGGAATACTGCGGAGATGGAAAGGATGCTCTCCATATGGCCTTCAACTTCAATTTCCTCTTTCAGCCCTGGAAAGCAGAGAGGTTTTATAACGCTATCATTAATTGGTACGACAGCCTGAAGGGAGAAGCCTGGCCAAACTTTACCTTCAGCAACCATGACAACCTTCGGCACAGCTTACGATACAGTAAGGGGAAGGATACCCATGCACGCTGTCGGATCGCGGCTGCACTGCTGCTGACTGTAAAGGGAACACCCTTTATATACTATGGAGAGGAGCTGGGGATGGACGGGGGTAAACTGAAAAGGAAGGATATGAAGGACCCTCTCAGCTATAAAACCTGGCCTTTAAAGAGATTTTGCCGCGACTTGGCCAGGACGCCAATGCAATGGGATTCAAGTGAAAACGCAGGCTTCACTGAAGCAGGAGCAAAACCTTGGCTTCCAGTAGATAGTGAATTTGAAACAAATAATGTTGCATCTCAGGAAAATGACCCCACATCACTGCTGAATTTTTATAGAAAGCTCATTTGGCTAAGAAAGCAGCAGTCTGCCCTCAAGACAGGAAATATAATACTATTGAAGGAATACCTTCCCCAGGTGCTGGCTTATGAACGAATCTCCGATACCGGGAAGTTATTAATACTTCTGAATTTCAAAGGAGAAAGTGTTTCTGTAAGATTACCCTTTGACAGGAAAGGGAAAGAAACCTTCCGAGTTTTGTTGGGTACCCATAGGATAGAGTTAGAAGAAATATCAGAAGGAACTAAAGACAATATCAGCAATATTGTACTGGAAAAGTATGAGGTACTTATTTTGGAGTGCTCTGGGCTGCCTGTTTAAGTTCGTCCTCTGACAAATATAAGACTGAGCATAATCAGCAGCATGCCTCCAATTTGTATAAGGGATACAGTTTCATTAAGAACAAGAACACCTCCCAGAATTGACACTACAGGTATCAGGTTCAGAAACATTGATGAAACGGTAGCTCCAAGACCTTTTACAGCAACATTATAAAGGTAATAGGCCAAGGCGGAACACATGAGAGAGAGGTATAACAGATTTGCCATGGAGTATGCCGATAAACCTTCCCACTGGTTTATTTCGGGAATTATAAAAGGAATATAAAGCACAGAGGCTGCCATCATTTGATAGGCAGTTATTACAATGCCGTTATACTTGCCGGTGAGGCTTTTACATATTATAGTGTAGATTACCCAGGTAACCATAGCACCAATCATCAGAAGATTTCCCAATGTATATCCGGAGGAAAAGTCCAGGCCCTTCTCAAAAATGACCAGAAAAACCCCTGCTATCGAGATGATAACACAGCTGATTATTCTGGCAGTTATTTTATACTTATAGAACAACGATTCAGTTATCAGAGTAAAAATCGGTACGGCAGCAACTATAATTGAGGCATTAGAAGCGGTTGTATACTTAAGCCCGATATTTTCAAATAAAAAATATAAAACAATCCCAAAAAAAGCTGAAGCAAACACCAGTAAAACATCTTTTAATGACATTTTAACAAACAACTTTTTACAAAATAATATTATAAACAAAGCTCCTGCAGCAATTATCTGCCTGAAGAATGCTATTGATATAGGTGGAAGATCCTCAAGCAGAATCTTTGTACTAACAAAGGAATATCCCCAAAAAATAACTGTTACAATTATTGCAATCAAGGCTGGAACCTTTTTATTTATTTTTACTTTCATATAATCAAATCCCCATTAATTTATTCAGCAAAATGCCAGATTAAACTATTATTTTCTCACACCCTAAACTGTATATCAATGAAATTTTTAAAAAAATCACTTGCAAAAACTCTGATTTTGATCCGAAATGAAATGAGAATATATTGATGTAAATAAGTAAAACTAATACAGACTTACCATTCTACTGAAATTTTCCTTGTGAATATTAACTCTATAATCTGTAAATAATACGCAGTGAAACAGAATTGCAGTAGTACCGCACATGGCCAATTAACCTCCTTTATTCGCCTTATAACGGATAAGGAGTAGATAAATTTCATTACATTTTGTGGCCGCTATGCGGCTCATGGAGGTTAATATGGATGCGAATACTAAAGCAATAATGGACAAGAGAATAAGTAAGACCATGAAAAATCTTGAGAAAAACAATATGCAGGTACATTATGTTAAATCAAAGGCTGATGTGCCTCAAAAGGTACGAGAACTGTTGAAGGATGGGGATACGGTAGCTGTAGGCGGAGCTATGACACTGTTTGAGAGCGGAGTTATTGAACTGCTGCGTTCAGGAAAATATAATTTTTTGGATCGCTATGAACAAGGGCTTACAAATGAGCAAATTAACAAAGTATTTCTAGACTCCTTCTCTGCAGATGCCTATATAAGCAGTTCGAATGCAATAACTGAGGACGGGGAATTATATAATGTTGACGGTAATTCCAACAGAGTTGCTGCCATATGCTTCGGGCCCAAATCTGTTATTATTGTTGCAGGCTATAATAAGCTTGTAAAGAACCTGGATGAGGCAATTATAAGGGTTAAGACCACTGCCGCGCCAGCAAATTCTACAAGACTATCCTGTAAAACCTATTGCAAGGAAAAGGGCGAGTGTATGTCCTTTACAGCTGATGCATCTGAAATGACTGCGGGCTGTTCAGGTCAGGGCAGAATATGTTGTAATTATGTAGTATCAGCATATCAAAGGCATAAGGACAGAATAAAAGTAATATTGGTTGGAGAAGAACTGGGGTATTGATTTCGGAGGATATTATGATCGTTTCATCACTTATGGTAAAGCTCTACGCTCCACAATGTCATTCACTTAAAGATAAGAGAATGATAGTTAAAAGCCTTGTCCAAAGAGCCCGTAACAAATTTAACATTTCAATAGCAGAGGTGGATCAACAGGATTACTACCAGACAATTGTAATAGGTGTCGCCTGTGTTTCAGACAGCAGACCCCAGACTAATGCTGTACTTGATGAAGTGATGCGGTTTATTGAGGAAAATACCGAAGCTGAAATTGTTGATTATCTATATGAAGAACGTTAAGTAAACCGAACCAACGAAATTATTATAAACGGCCCAGGCAATTGAACTGGCAAAAAAGCCAAAGCCTATCAATAAGGTCTGCTTATAGTTAAGCTTCATAAGGCTCCTCCCATTTATTATATTCCTTTAAGTTGTAAATAACAGGTCAATGATGGTCCATTTGTTT
The DNA here is from genome assembly GCA_023412635.1 of Bacillota bacterium. Classification (GTDB taxonomy): domain Bacteria; phylum Bacillota; class Clostridia; order Acetivibrionales; family DSM-1351; genus Ruminiclostridium. The sequence continues at coordinate 7,941 of JAEYNI010000051.1, read as the reverse complement.
TCTTACAGCTGAAGCAACGTCGGGGAAATTTGTAATTACGGCATTCACACCTTCCTTAAACATCCATGCCAGGTGCTCGGCTGTGTTAACTGTCCAGGGGTTGACAAGGATCCCTTTTTCATGGCACTTCCTAACAATATCCGGAAGTGCAAGTGTGTAATAAAACGGATGAATGGCTTCAGCTTTTAAATATTCTGCGTACTTATGGGGATCAACTATTGCTTCAGAATATAACAAGCCTACTGGAACAGCTTTGTCTATTTGCTTTACAAGCATTAGGCTGTAATGATTGAAAGAGGAATAGATTACTTTTTTCTTTAAACCAAGTTTTTCTACAAGTGAAATGGCTTTTTCTTCAATACCCTCGTAATTAACTATTCCGGACTTTATTTCTATATTTACCGTCATACTTGTACTCTTTACAAAGTACAATACCTCTTCCAATGTGGGAATCTTTACATTTTTGTAGTCTGGCAGGTGATTTGAGAAATCATAGGACTTAAGCTCCTTTAAGGTCATATCAATAATGCGTCCGGTACCGTTTGAACAACGATCAATAGTTTCATCATGAGCAACTACAAGACGACCGTCTTTAGTCATATGAATGTCAAGCTCAATTCCATCAGCCTTTAGATGTTTTGCCAGCCTAAAGGCCTCCATTGTATTTTCGGGAGCATAGCCTGAGGCTCCTCTGTGGGCCCAGATTTGTGTTTTCAATGAAGTTCACCTTCCTTTAGCATTTATAGTTGTATTTCCTAATTATGAAATGAAAATATTTTCAGTTTAAAATATGGTTTTAAAACATCGGTTTAGGGTAAATTTAATGCTATAAGCAGCTATAAGTAATATAGTATAAAGGACGTGAAATTATGATAAATCCAAATAAAACATTTTCTGAGATTTGGCTGGCAGGCGGCTGCTTTTGGGGAGTGGAAGCTTTCATGAAGCATGTTCCGGGAGTTGTTCAAACTGAAGTGGGGTACGCAAACGGTAAAACCGAAAATCCCACATATGAGGAAGTATGCCACAAGGATACCGGACACGCTGAAGCGGTATATATAAAATATAATCCACACCGTATTCCTCTAAAAAGCCTCCTCGAGTATTTTTTCCAAATTATAGACCCTACACTTTTAAACAGGCAGGGACATGATATAGGAACCCAGTACAGAACCGGTATATATTATAAAAATCTCGCTGATAAAAGAATTATCGAGGCATATGTTAACGGAAAACAAAAAGACTATTCTTTTAAAATCAGAACGGAGGTTTTACCACTGGAAAACTTCTTTAAAGCTGAAGAATATCATCAGGCTTACCTTGATAAGAACCCGAACGGATACTGCCACATTGATTTTGAGTTGATAAACAGGCTTAAAAAACAAGCCGGTGTAAGGGTTGATAAGGAAAAATACTCAAAGGCAGATAATGAGGTTATAAAGCAGGAATTAACCCGCGAACAGTACGAGGTTACTCAGAACAAAGCTACCGAAGCACCCTATGAAAATGAGTTCTGGGATAACAGAAAGAAAGGAATATATGTGGATATTGTAACAGGAGAACCGTTATTCGTGTCCACCGACAAATTCGAGTCAGGCTGCGGCTGGCCCAGTTTTACAAGACCTATAGATGACGATGTTATAGAATATCATGAAGACAAGAGCTATGGCATGTCCAGAACTGAGGTTACAAGCAGAATAGGCGGTAGCCATCTTGGACATGTATTTGAAGACGGCCCTATAGATAAGGGAGGCTTGAGATATTGTATCAATAGTGCGGCTTTAAAGTTTATTCCTGTTGAAGAGATGGACGAAAAAGGCTACGGAGAATACGTATCAATGGTTAAGTAGAACGCCGTACAGTTATGAGTAATAAAAATATACCGGTACGCCAGTACCGGTATATTCAGCCTGATGAAACAGCTATTTATTTTCATCAGTTGTTTTCTTTGTAAAAAAATAAGTAACAATCATTGTAGTACTATTAGAGAAAAGCAGGAAGATGTCCGAGTCTATTTTTTTCCCCGAAAGGACAATTACAACCAGTGTAAAAACCAAAGCAAGTGTTACAATGCTTTTAACATTGATTAAATTCTTAATTTTATCCTTCATTATTTCTGCCTCCCATTCTATTCACGATATTTAAAATAAAATTATCAAAATATTTGATTTCGTTAAGTCTGGATATCCACAGTTCGGGATTACTCTGTGTTGCAACAATTACTTCCTTGGGACTTGTGAAATTGTTGCCTAAAATCTCTTGACATACCTGTAGAACTTCTTTTGCCTTTTTTTGTGTTTTAGGACCGGGGATACCGTCGGCCTCCAGGGATGTCATGGCTTGAAATTCCTTGATATTCAAAGCATTATTCACTCCTTTAAGGATACTTTCTCTTATGACGATTTTACGGCTTTCTCCTATGCCTGTTAGTTCAATCAGCTGAACATGCCAGGGCTCGTATTCCAGTGGCTTAACAAGGCCATACTTCTTTAGCTTGTCATTGGTTAATTCCTCAAACCAACCATCCATGTCCATAGCCAGACCAAAACAGTGATTTGATTTTCCATAAGCAGAAGCAAGGCATTTTCTATTGTTGCCGTTACCTATATAAACCGAACCGTCATTTAACTGGTAGCTGCCTTTATATTTTTGCAATACTAATTTCGCAGTGGCTTTCTGACATTCAAGTGTACGGAAGCCTGCAGTACATAGAGCATCTTTGCCAAAATCCCTGCATACCTGATTTATTGCTGAAAGTAATTCCGGATAGACACAGGACTGCTCCGGATACTTAAATCTTACATGGCACATCTTTCCCCAACTCCTCTCGAAGCTCATTAATTCTAAGATGAGCCTGTTTGGTGCTTTCTTCAACTCTTGCCAGCCTGTCTGCATGATTATTTACAGTTTTGTTCAAGCATCTTAATTCAAGCAGAGTTGTGTCGCTGCTGCGTTTAATATATTCGATATCAGCTTTTAGTTGACCGACCTCGATTCCGCTTTGCTTTGATTCCCCCTTAACTCTTGCCTGCAGGGTAAGATACCCGAAAACTATTCCACAAACTGCCGCTACGCAAGTAATCAATATATTTGTTTCCACCTGCACCCCTTCTTTCATGACAGATATAACGATGCAATAAATGTCCCCCACCTCTATAGATTTCATATTACTTCGGTTTTCTTCAAATGCGTTATAAAAAAGACTACCTATACCCATAAGTAATCCTTGGTGGCTGTAGTACAATCTTCTGAAAAATTAATTACAGATCATATCCTCATAAACTATATTTATAAGTTCAACTTTAAGCGACTGAATAGCATCTTCTCTGGGCAGCATTATATATTTAGCCAAAAATTCAATGTCATCAGAAAATAGGTTTATTATTTCATTCATTGACACTTTGTCTCCCTGCTGAGCCTGTCTTACTATTTGAAGGAATCTGTCAGGGTTTGCCGTAATAATTCCAATCCTTTCTTTTTCCATTTATTCACCCCCTGTTGAGTCATGTTAAGCTCACGTGCAACTTCCTGTTCTGTCACACCGTCAATAACTGTTTTACGGATTATGTACCTACACTTCTCCCACGGTATGGAATTCAGCAATTCCTTAATATAAACACTAGACAATATTTCTGTCTCAAAACCGCTGTCGTGCAACTGGTTATCAAAAAGAAGATAACATTCTTTTGACTGTTGCATACGAGCCTTGTATTGCAATCTCCATGCTGCTCTTCTCAGTAATTTTCTGTAGTTTTCTACCGAGATACTGTCGTTAGTTTGCATAAAAACCTCCGTTCGCTGAAATTTTAGGGATTCATATAAACTTAGGATTAGAATCAAACTGTAAAAAAATGTAATTTACTCAATAAGTCATTTTACTATTATAGTAATACTTTTTGCCCATATAACAACCATATTTTTAAATAAAATACAAAATATGTATAATATGTATAATATTTTTTAGTTGTAATTTCTCTTCCAATAATTCCTGTTATATAAGAAGGAGGTTTCATTGTCGTTACATGCAAAATTTCAGCATGTAGCATTTTAAAATCTTGTCGTATAGCAACAAATAAACCTATGGATTTATTGGAGGAATGCAAATGAAACATTTGAAGAAACCTTTTATAGCTTTTGCTAGATACACGGGTAAACAATTTAAATGGGTATGCTGCTGGATGATAATTCTATTAATATCTTTGGTAGTAATCCCTAATGTGAATGAAGCCTATTCCGCCGGAGAGGCAGGAGAAACACTTTATGCGGTTTCGCCGCTACGCCAACAAATGAAATTAGCGCAGCCAACCACTTCAGCACCTGGAGGTCGAGGCTTCATGCTGCCGCAGACAGTAGTTGTAAAAGATACCTCCGGCAAACCGGTTGCCGGTGTTTCGGTAACCTTTGAAGTTTCTGCGAATGACATGATAACTTCACTTATGAGGGGTTATAACAGCAGAAGCATAACAGTTACAACCAATACCAACGGTATGGCATCCGCAGCTAATACTAATTCAAATTACTTGGGTGAAGGATACCAGGTTTACTCACTTTATCCGGGATTGGTTCAAGCCTTACAGGTTAAGGCAAGTATTCCCGGAGGCACTTCTGTTACATTTAGCATAGAAGTTGGAACATACAATTCAAATATCGTAGATAAAACACCGCCTTTTATCTCTTTTAATGCTAAGGAGGATACGGGCGCTGATTATGTTGCCGGAACCTGGACAAACCATTCGGTATCTGTGTCATATAGCGCCACAGATACCCTGTCAACAATAAAGTCCTGTACCCCTGAGCAGACATTTACCGAAGAAGGAGCTAACCAGTCTTCTACCGGTACGGCAGTTGACAGTTCTGACAACTCAGCAAGTATAACCTTTGGTCCCATATGCATTGACAAAAGCAAGCCGGTAACGACAGCTTCATATTCAAAACCCAAATCCGGCGGATGGTATGACAATAAGGTTACTGTTAGATTTGAGTCAACAGACAATCTTTCAGGAGTCAAGGCAATGTTTTACAAGGTCGGTGACGGAACGCCAATAAAGCTTGAGGGACAGAATGCTTTGGTGGATATTGATATTGAAGGAACAAGTGCGATAACTTATTGGTCTGTAGATAATGCCGGTAATGAAGAGCAGGCAAAATCATTTGTTGTAAAAATAGACAAATCGGTTCCTACAATAACAAGCACTCTAAGTCCTGAAAAAAATGAAAACGGATGGAATAAATATGAAGTAACCCTTACTCTTTCAGCACAAGATGTGTTCTCCGGTGTTAAAGAGATCCATTTCAAAGTAGGTGAAACGGGAGAGGAAAAAATCATAAATAACGATACTACATCAATATTCTTTAATACTGAAGCAGTAACCACTATTTACTATTGGGCCATAGATAATGCAAATAAATCAAGTTCCGTGGAAAACGTGGTGGTTAAGCTCGACAAAAGCCTGCCTGTTGTAACTCCTCCTAAGGATATTACGGTGGAAGCTACAGCAGTTAAGACACCTGTAGATATTGGTAAAGCTACGGTAACTGACATAAGTAAACGGACTTTGGAGAATAATGCTCCTGAAGATGGTTATCCTGTGGGAACTACAAAAGTCATATGGAAGGCTACCGACTCTGTGGGCTTTGTATCTCAGGTAGTACAGAACATCACTGTTACAGATAAAACAAAGCCTGTTCTTAGAGTACAGAACGACATTGTGGTTGAGGCAACAGCCGTCGAGACTCCTGTAAAGCTTGAACAGGCTACTGCAACCGACATTTTTGATGTGACAATAACAAGTGATGCTCCGGATAAGTACAAGTTGGGTGAAACCTATGTAACCTGGACCGCAGAGGATGCAAATAACAATGAAGTCTCAACCGTTCAGAAGGTAACGGTAATAGACTCAACTGCACCGGTACTGACACCTTCTGAGGATATTACGATTGAAGCTACAGGAAGAAGAACACATGTGGATTTAGTCACACCTTCAGCCACAGATATTTTCAAGGTAACCACAACCAACAATGGTCTTCCCGATTATCCCATAGGCACAACCTATGTTACCTGGAAAGCAACTGATGAAAATAATAATATTTCTGAATACGTTCAGCAGATAAAGGTTCAGGATACCACCAAGCCTCAGCTTACAATTCCTGAGGACATCACTATGGAAGCACCAAGCAAAAGCGTCAAAATAAATATCGGTGAGGCCAAGGCGACGGATATATTTGATATAACCGTTACCAATAATGCTCCAGGACTATTTGAGGTAGGGACAACCGAAGTAAAATGGACAGCTGTTGATGAAAATAAAAATGTGGAAGAGAAAATACAAAGAATAACAATTACAGATAAAACAAAACCTGTAATAACCAAACCTTCTGATATAACAGTTGAAGCAACCGGAGAATTAACCTATGTACCGGTAGAACTGCCTTCTGTATATGACATTTTTGATACAAATTATTCCCGGACAGGCCCAACGGATAATATGTTCCCTGTAGGGCACACGGTAATCACCTGGACCTTTACAGATGTAAACGGTAATTCAGCAACCTGTGACCAGCATATTTATGTCCGGGATACTACAATACCATTAGTTACACTACCAAAGGATTTAACCATAGAGGCTACCGGGCGAAAAACACCGGTAGATATTGGAGTACCTGTGGTAACAGAAATATTTTCTTATGAGCTGAAAAATAATGCACCCAAAGAGGGCTTTCAATTAGGTGATACCCCTGTTAAGTGGGAAGTTATAGATAAACATGGCAACAAAACAGAGGGTATTCAGAATATAAAGGTCGTTGATACAACCAAACCTGTGCTAAATGAGCCTGAGGACAAAAGAGTTGAGGCTACAGCAATATTAACTCCTATTGATATAGGAATTGCTTCAGCGACTGATATATTTGATGTATTAATAGCCAATAATGACCTGAAACAATATCCCCTTGGGACAACTGTAGTTACCTGGACCGCAAAGGATGAGAGTAAGAACGAAGATACCCGGACTCAAATAATTACAGTTGTTGATACAACTGCTCCGGTGATTAGTGTTCCGCCAGACATAACTGTTGAGGCCACAGCTGAAAAAACTCCTGTGAAATTGCTAAATGCAGAGGCGGCGGATATTTTCGCGGTTACAGTTACAAACAATGCACCAAAAGAAGGCTTTGATGTAGGCACTACTGATGTAAAATGGACAGCAACGGATGCAAACGGAAATTCCAGTTCGGGTATACAAAAGGTAACCGTGACCGATAAAACCGCTCCGGTACTTAAGGTGCCTAGAAATATATCAGTAGAGGCTACTGCAAGGAGAACTCCTGTGGATATAGGGCAGGCTACCGCTGAAGATATATTTAAAGTCAACGTAATAAGTAACGGTACAGGAGATTATCCTCTTGGAAGAACAATTGTAACCTGGACAGCAACAGATGCAAACGGTAATTTTACTACCGGTACTCAGGAAATTACCGTAACCGACAAGACTCCTCCGGAAATAGCACCGCCTAAGGATGTGACAGTAGAAGCTAAGGCAGTTATAACAGAGGTTGTTGACATAGGTCAGGCCAGTGCAACTGACATCTTTGATATCAAAAAGATTTGGAGTAATGCTCCGGGGGTTTTTCCATTAGGAATAACTACCGTAACCTGGTCAGCAATTGATGTGAATGATAATAAAAGCGAATGTACTCAGAAAGTAACAATTGTTGATACAATACCTCCAGAACTTACAGCGCCTGCGGACAAAACAGTGGAGGCTACAGCAGCCGAGGGAACCATTGTAGACCTGGGCACACCTGTATACAGCGATATCTTCGAGGTCACTGTTTCAAATGATGCGCCAAAGCTATTCCAGATAGGAACCACAAAAGTAACCTGGACAGCGGTAGATAAAAACAATAACGAGACCGAAAAAGTACAGTACGTAACGGTACAGG
>JAEYNI010000039.1 GCA_023412635.1 Bacillota bacterium | reverse complement strand
CCGCCAGTTCGGCCATCTTTCTGCCAGCTTCATTATCAATGTTTATAACAGCCTGCCTGCACATTTTAAAAAGCTTTGCCTTGGCGTTAAAATAGTCTTCTATGGTTGCATGCTCTTTTGGACCAATGTGATCTCTTGAGAAGTTTGTGAATACACCCACATCAAAATCACAACCGGCAACCCTGTGGAGTTCCAATCCCTGGGAGGACACCTCCATTACTGCGGTATTCACACTTTTTTCAACCATATCACTGAACAGGCTCTGAAGATCAAAGGATTCAGGAGTAGTTCTGGAGGTATAAAGTATTTCATTTCCAATAAGATTGGCGACAGTTCCTATTAAGCCCATTTTGTGGCCGGCTGCTTCAAGAATAGACTTTACCATGTACGTTGTTGTAGTTTTCCCTTTGGTACCTGTTATTCCTATCAGATTGAGCTTTTTAGAAGGGTGCCCTAATAAAGCAGCAGATACACTTGCCAAACCGTACCTTGTATCCTCTATTTCTATGGTAGTGATTCCCTCTGGAACTTCCACCGGCTTTTGAACCAGAAAGGCCCTTGTACCGTTTTCTATTGCATCATTAATAAACTGATGTCCATCGACTACTGTTCCTTCTATACATACAAACAATACGCCCTGTCTTGTTTTTCTTGAGTCATAGGCCACACCGTCTATCTCCAAATCCAGACTGCCTTGTATGCTTTTTATGTTTAAACCACTAATTAAATCACTCAGTATCACAACCTGCACCTCCATATATGCATTCACTAAAAATTGTAGCCAAAATTTCTAATCTTCAAAAATATTTCTGAAAGTTACTTCTACCACCGATCCTTTTTTGACCGTCTTACCAGCTTCAACCCCTTGACTTACTGCTGTACCTGTTCCGTTTATCACAATATTAATGCCGGCTTTTCTGAATGCCTGAGTTGCTTCATCTATGGTCCTGTTCTTAACATCAGGAACCATTGCCTCGGCTTCGTTCTTTGGTTTGTAGGTATAAAGAATAACCAAGGACTTTTCATGCAGAACGGCAGTTGTTTTTGGTGTCTGTTCCTGTACTATTGCTTTCATATCCTTGTTGCTTCCTTCTATTTTATACTCCAGCTTATTTTGTTTCAACAGTTTGATAGCTTCTTCAACTGTTTTTCCCTTGACATCAGGCACCTGAACCTCCTGTTTCAGAAGCTTCTTGTCCTCTTCGGTGTAATCTTTTTCTATACCTTTGTAGGTTAATATCTCATCAATCAGCTTCCCCACCACAGGAGCAACCAGCATACCACCACCGGGATTATATACATCGGGGTAATCCAATACCACTAAAACGCATATGACAGGATTATCTGTTGGTGCTATAGCTGAAAATGAAACAATATACCTTTTGTTTTTGCCCTTTACAAGGAGCTGTTCATTTTCTCTTGTTTCGGAGGTACCGGTTTTTCCACCGATTTTATAACCCGGTATACGCGCATTCTTACCTGTACCTACGTCTACAACACCCTTTAGTATATCCTTCAAAGTGTCGGAAGTCTGACGCGAAATTACACTTCTTACAACCTTCGGTTCATATCTCTTTATAACATTTCCAGAATCGTCGACAACTTCCTTAACAACGTGAGGAGTTATTAGATCTCCTCCATTGGCTATTGCTCCGTATGCTTGAATGAGCTGGATCGGCGTTATCTGAAAACGCTGTCCGAAGGAAGCCGTTGCCATATCTATTTCAGTAGGTTTTGTATGTATAATACTCGATGCCTCTCCGGGTAGGTCAATACCTGTTTTCTTGTTGAACCCAAAGGCTCTGATATAACTGTAAAATTTGTCTATTCCGACCTTCTGGGACAGTCTTACAAAAACAGGATTACAGGAGTTATAAACACCTTCTCTGAAAGTTTCATGAAGATGGGCATTAGGCTTCCAGCAATTTATGCTGTGCCCTGCAATCTTTACTGTTGCATCTGTAACTTGAGTTTCAGGCGTTATTGCACCTTCCTCAAGTCCTGCAGCGGCAGTAACGGGTTTAAAGGTTGATCCCGGCTCATATGTATCTACAACAGCTTTATTTCTCCAAACGGTTTTTTGGAGATACTGAACATCTTCAAGTGATGTTCCGGTCCAGTTTGCCGAATCCTTGCCCTTTGGTGCTGCTCTAGGGTTATTCAGATCAAAATCCGGTTTTGAGGTAAGCGCCAGGATTTCTCCGTTCCTCGGGTCCATAACTATAGCTGTTCCACCGTTAATGACATTATTGTCCGAGATGGCTTTTTCCAAGGCTTTTTCAGCAAAATACTGAATAGTTTCATCAATGGTTAGTACTACGTCATGTCCATCCTGGGGTTGAATATACTTTTCCTCACCCATTGACAATTCCATACCACTGGCATCCACTTCACTAAGTATTTTACCGGGTATCCCCTTCAAATACTGTTCCATTATTTTTTCCACACCGTCAATTCCATCGTTGTCTATATTTGTAAAACCAATAATGTGTGCGGCCAGATTTCCATTGGGATAGAATCTCTTAGTATCTTCATCAATATATATTCCTTTGATTTCGTTGGTTTTTTTCCATTCGCGGACTTTGGTTCCGATTTCCTTATCAACTTTTTGTTTTATCAGCTCGTACTGTGTATTCCTGTTGATTTTCTTTACTATTGTTTCTTTTTGCATACCGAGTATCTCGGCAAGTCCGCTTGCAATTGAATCAATATCTTTGTTTGAATCCCTGACCATTTCAGGATTAATTGTTATGGTCTCAACCGACCCGCTTATAGCCAGCGGTTTCATATTTCTATCATAAATTGTACCTCTTTTAGGGCTTATTGTACGGTTATTAGTCTGCTGTTCGTATGCCTTTTGCTGATATTCCTGTCCATTGGCTATTTGAATCCAGCCAATTCTGAATATCAGAAAAGCAGTAAAAAAAGTGAATACTCCAAGGACAAAAAGAAGTCGTTTCTTAATTGTAATATTTGGGCTAGCCATAATGTATCCCTCCAGGTCTTTAATTTTACAGTAACAGCTATAATTTCTTATGACTTAATACTATATATGTTTAATCAAATAAAATTAATAATATAAATCTTATTAATAATATTAATTGAAAATCAAATATATTATTATATGAACACATCCAGAGAACAGAAGATATATAAATTCCTATACACTGAAAAAACTATAGATTTATTAATTTGTATAAAAATCTATAGTTATTTGGCAATTAGATAGTATGAGCTATAATGTTTGCTATATATAATTTAGTTTTAATTAATAATCAGATTTGCAATGCATATTATTACATTATTCAAATAATCCAAAAATGTTCAGAAATCTTTTTATACTGCCGGCAGCATCCTTCGCAAAAACCACTATTCCAGGTTCCTTCTTTTCTGCAAGTATAATAACATCCTGTTTTGGCACATTTATATATACAATCTGACTCTTTTCAGGTGTATGCATATTTAACTTGTTTTCAGCTATATCTCTAATACTTTGTAGAGACATAGCTTTTTCAATTTCAAGTGAAAGCCGTGTATTTTCGTTCTTTAATGAGGTATACTCTTTACTGAGATTATTGTTGTCGTAATTCATTTGGCTTATTTGTGCATATCGGGCCATAATTATTGCACACATACCAAAAACTAGAAATATATTTACAATTATTCTCTTTTTAAGTTTAGCATTGTTCCTGGCAGTTTTTTTAGATTTGAGAACGGCATTCTGTTCATAGAGATCATAATAGCTATTTGAAGAATCTGATATATTTTTTTGATCGTGCCTGATTTTTTCAGCGGCAGATCCGTAAACATACTTATTACTAGCCCCAGCCATTCTCCTATCCCTCCTTCACAAAGAACTTACCAGATACTCACAGTATCAGATGTTAAAAAGATGTTGGGGAATCAGAAGAAGTCATCTGATTCCCATCCATTTTTAGAAGTTATTTGGCTTTTGTGTTTTAACAAGTTCATCTTTTGTAAATTCTGAATTGATATTCATTTCATCTTTTGTTTATTGCCATTATAAATTAGCTTTTCTTTTGTTTATTGCTTTAGTTTGTTATTAATTATTACTTTTGCTTCTTCTTTAGTTTTTTTATCTTTCGTCTTTTGAATAAATTAATAATTGCTATACTTTTGTTTTTGTTTAATTTATCTTTTGTAATTTATACAATTTAACTTTTGTTTTTTAATACATATTTTCTTTTGTTATTCTTCACTTTATGTTGAATTAGATTTTTTCTAGCACTCTCAATTTTGCACTTCTTGCTCTTGGATTTTCTTCCAGCTCGTCCGGGTCTGAAACGATAGGCTTCCTGTTTACAAGTACAGCTCTGGGTTTCTTACCGCACACACAAGTCGGAAATGTGGCTGGACATGTGCAGGGCTTTACTTCCTTATTGAACTGGAGCTTTACAATTCTGTCTTCAAGTGAATGAAAGGTTATGATACAAAGCCTTCCGCCCTTCTTAAGCAGCGTTACACATTCTTCAATAGTATTGTTCAATATGTTTAACTCATCATTGACTTCTATCCTGATGGCCTGGAAGGTTCTTTTTGCCGGATGAGGCCCATCCCTTCTAGCTGCACTTGGGACTGCTTTTTTTATAATGTCTACAAGTTCATAAGTGGTTCTTACAGGCTGTTTTCCTCTGGCTTCAACGATAAATTTTGCTATACGTGATGCCCATTTTTCTTCACCGTAATCACGGATAATCCTGTAAATATCCTGCTCCTTATAAAGATTTATTACTTCGTATGCAGAAAGTTTTGAATTTCTGTCCATCCGCATATCTAAGGGAGCATCGTGCTGATAGCTGAAGCCTCTTGAAGCCTCATCAAGCTGATGGGAGGAAACACCCAAATCAAGAAGAATTCCATCTACCTGATCTATGTCCAACTGCCTGCATGCCTCTGCGATATTTTTAAAGTTTGTATTAACAACCTTAAATTTGGCTTCAGAGCCCATTTGTTCAAGTCGTTTTGTGGATGTTTCAACTGCGAAAGCGTCCTGATCCAAACCGATCAGACACCCCTTCGGGCTTAACCTTCTGTATATTTCAGAGGAATGTCCCGCACCGCCTATAGTGCCATCTATATATAAACCATCAGGATTAATATTCAAATACTCTATACATTCATCAAGTAATACAGATTTATGTTTAAATTCCATTTCTCACCTCTAAGAGCTCTCATTGAGATATTAAATTCCCAGTAATGACATTTTTTCTGCGATCTTGTCTGCGCTCATGTTATCGTCACTGCTATAGTTTTCCCAAGTAGTCTTATTCCAAATCTCCACTCTTGATGAAACTCCAATGATAGCTATGTCCTTTTCAAGTACCGCATACTCGCGCAAATTCTGTGGAATCAGTATTCTTCCCTGCTTATCAACCTCACATTCAGTTGCTCCTGAAAAGAAAAATCTTATGAAAGCACGTACATCCTTATCGGTGAATGGTAGTGTTTTTAATTTGTTTTCAAGGCTTGTCCACTCTTCTGAGGAGTATGCAAACAAACAGCTGTCAAGTCCCTTGGTTAATATGAACTTTTCGCCCAAACCCTCTCTGAATTTTGAGGGAACAATAACTCGTCCTTTTGGGTCAACCGTATGCTGGTACTCACCATAAAACAAATTTTACACCTCGCATTTACAAGTTAATTATTAAACATTTCAATGATTAACTTGGTTTTTTCCTCCACTTTACACCACTTCCCACCACTTATATGGATATTTTATTTCATAATAGCAATTTAATCAATGTTTTTTTGAAAAAAAATAAAAGACGGGGTATGTACCCCGCCTTTTATAGGACTAACGGCCTATTAATTGTTTATTTATTGCTTATTGCTCGATTTTAAATTTCCCCTTTTACGCCGAGATGAAACGCTTAATACAATACCAACCGCAGAAAAATAAAACAGCAATGCGGTACCGCCCTGGCTGACAAAAGGTAACGGAAGCCCGGTAACAGGGAGTAGGCCTACACTCATTCCAATATTTTCAATAAAATTAAAGCCAAGCATACCGGCTACACCGATACAGATAAATGCACCATAGGAGTCACTTGCATTCTTTGAAATATATATGATCCTCAAAAGAATCAGCAGTCCAAGAAGAATAATGATACAGCCTCCAATAAAGCCAAATTCCTCTCCTACTACCGAGAATATAAAATCCGATTCATTTACTGGTACTCCTCTGTTTTGTGTTAATAGCCCGTTCCCATACCCCTGTCCAAACAGTCTGCCTGAGCCAATAGCCTGTATAGATCTTCTAACATTGTATCCTCCGCCTAGAGGGTCTCGTTCGGGAGAAATAAAAGTTAAAATTCTGTCCCTTCTTTTATCATTGAGTACATAGACCCAAATAAAAGGCAGTGAAAGGCCCGCTCCCCCGCATAATATAAATATATATCGGTAGGGTATTCCGGCAATATATATAAACATAAAGAAGATAAACGCAAAAACCATTGCTGTTCCATAATCCTTTTGGAGAATGACCATTCCAATAGCAATACAGGAATATACCAGAAACTTTATAATATCCGCCTTGTTTTTCTCCTGACTGTCTTTTATTCTTTCAAGGAAAACCGAGGCCAGAATTATATATGCAATTTTTGCATATTCAGAAGGCTGAAAACTCATACCTGCAATATTTAACCAGTTTTTGCTGCCAAGCTCTTCTCCTTTTCCAAAGAACAATACCAGTACCATTAAGCCCATTGCACTAAAAAAGATGAAAAGGCTGAGAACCTTCAAATCCTTATAATCAATGGCACTGAGTATCAGGCATAAAGCTATTCCCATTATAAGGCCAAGTATTTGAGGTTTGAGCAAACTTGGTCTTTCCTTGACTGCACTGCTAAAAACCACCAGCCCTATTGCCGCCAGTATCAATACAAGGCCCAACAGCAGGTAATCAAATTTTTTTAGTTGATTGGCTGTTTTTGACTTTTCAACAAAATACATTCTTCACCGTTCCTAACTAAACTTATATGGAGTAGCA
>JAEYNI010000268.1 GCA_023412635.1 Bacillota bacterium | reverse complement strand
AAGCCGTAAACGGTATAAGTTATTCCCTTGCACCCGGTAAGGTTCTTGGAATTGTAGGAGAATCCGGCTCAGGAAAAAGCGTTTCCTCCTACTCCATAATGGGGCTTATAGATAAGCCCGGAAAAATCGTCGGTGGAAGTATTGTCTTTGACGGGAAAGATGTTTCTTCGATGACAAAAGCCGAAAGGCTGAATTTTGCAGGTAATGAGGTTGCAATGATATTTCAGGACCCCATGACTTGCCTAAATCCCGTTTTTACTATAGGTAATCAGATTGCAGAGTCTCTTTATCATAAATATGGAAAGCTTTCGAAAGAAGAGGTAAAGAAGAGATCAATAGAGCTCCTGTCACTGGTTGGTATTAATGAGCCTGAAAAGCGATTATCTCAGTATCCTCACGAATTTTCCGGTGGTATGCGCCAGAGAGCAATGATTGCCATGGCTCTTGCCGGTTCGCCCAAGCTTCTTATCGCAGACGAACCCACCACCGCACTGGATGTAACAATTCAGGCACAGATACTCGAGCTTTTAAAGGATATTCAGAAAAAGACCGGAATGGCTATTGTCCTCATTACCCACGATCTTGGTATCGTAGCTGATATGGCTGATGATGTAATCGTTATGTATGGAGGCCGAATTGTTGAGCAGGGTTCGGTTTACAGTATTTTTAACAATCCGCGTCATCCGTATACGAAAGGTCTGATACGCTCACTGCCTGACCTTAATAAGAAGGGTGAAAAGCTTATTCCGATTCAGGGAAATCCCATTGATCTCCTGAATCTTCCCCAGGGCTGTTCCTTTGCTCCAAGATGTGAAAACTGCTTGAAGGTCTGTATCAACCATATGCCTCCAGAGCATGTTGAAGAGGACGGACATAGCACCACTTGCTGGCTTTATGACAGCAGAGTCAATAAGAATGTTGAGGTGAAAAATAATGGATAAAGAAGAATCCAAAGCTTCAGTTACTGACAAGTCAGTAAAAAACAAAAGGGTTTTAGTAGAAGTGAATAGCCTCAAACAGTATTTCAACATAAGAAATAATTTGGGTGAAAAAGCTTTTGTTAAAGCTGTTGATGGCGTGACCTTTAACATATATAAAGGTGAAACCCTTGGTTTGGTTGGTGAGTCCGGCTCAGGAAAAACGACTTTAGGTCGTTCCATACTGAGAATTTATGACCCTACCGATGGACAAATAAAATTTTCGGGTGTTGATATAACAAAATTGCAGAAAAACAAGCTTCTGCCTTACAGAAAGAAAATGCAGTATATTTTTCAGGACCCTTACGCATCTCTTGACCCTCGTATGACCGTTTCGGATATTGTTGGTGAACCACTGGACATTCATAAACTCACCTCCTCAAAAAAGGAGAGAGCAGAAAAAATCAGAGAGCTATTAAAGCTTGTAGGCTTGAACACTGAGCATTCTTCTCGATATCCTCATGAGTTTTCAGGGGGACAGCGTCAGAGAATTGGCATAGCAAGAGCTATAGCCGTAGAACCGGAATTTATAGTTTGTGATGAACCTGTATCAGCACTTGATGTATCAATCAGAGCACAGATAATAAATACACTTGAGGAGATGCAGGAAAGACTTGATCTGACCTACTTGTTTATCTCCCATGATCTTGGAGTAGTCAGACATACCTGTGACAGAGTCGGAGTAATGTATTTGGGACATATTGTTGAGCTTGTTGAATCGGAGGAGTTGTATAAGAATCCTCTACATCCCTATACACAAGCACTCCTTACCGCAATACCCGAGCCAGACCCTGAGGTTTCCAAGAAACGAAACAGGATTATCCTAAAAGGTGAAATACCATCACCTGTGAATCCTCCTTCAGGTTGTAAATTCAGGACCAGATGCCCTTATGCAAAGGATATCTGCGCAAAGCAGGTTCCTGAATTCAAGGACCATGGAAATGGCCACTATGTAGCTTGTCATTTTGCGGGAGAACTTAAATAGTTTAATGTTTCCATATAACAAGAAGATATCTGTTCTTTAATCAGTGAGGTCGACATTGATCTA
Organism: Bacillota bacterium; assembly: GCA_023412635.1. Taxonomy (GTDB): domain Bacteria; phylum Bacillota; class Clostridia; order Acetivibrionales; family DSM-1351; genus Ruminiclostridium. Next base: position 7,487 of record JAEYNI010000268.1, on the reverse strand, counting down.
AAGATAAAAGTTTATTCCAGAAATATCACATTTGTATTATGGATTTAATAAAGAATCAACTTATTTTTATAATAATAGGGGGTATAATAATGAAAAAAATATTAGCACTTATACTTGCTCTTGCTGTTGTAGTAACAGTGTTTGCGGGTTGCGGAAGCACAGCAAGTTCAGGAAAAGCTATAACCGCAACTATAGCTTCAGAACCAAAAACTATCGACCCGTCTCTTAACAATTCCCTTGACGGTGGAAACTATGTATTAAACGCATTTGAGGGTTTGACTACAATAGGCAAGGACGGAACTATTGTTCCCGGAGTTGCTGAAAAATGGGATACCAGTGCAGATGGCCTCGTTTGGACATTCCATCTCCGCAAGGATGCAAAATGGTCAGATGGTAAAGATGTAACTGCAAATGATTTCGTATACGCTTGGAAAAGAACTGTCAGCAAGGAAACTGCTGCCGATTACGCCTACTACATCTACTTTGTAAAGAACGGCGAACAAATTAACGCAGGTGAAGCTGATGTAAATACTCTCGGAGTAAAAGCAATTGATGACAAAACTCTTGAAGTAACACTTGAGAATGCATGCCCATTCTTTACTGAAATAGTTGCATTCCCTGCTCTTGTTCCTCAGAGAGAAGATATCGTATCCGCCAATCCGGAAAAGTGGGCTCTTGACCCTTCAACTTATATAGGTAATGGACCTTACAAGCTTACCAGCTGGGAACATGATTCAAAAATCACTTTTGAAAAAAGTGAAACATACTGGGATAAAGATTCAATAGTAGCTCCAAAAATCGAATGGTACCTGATGAATGATCAGAATGCTATTTTAAGTGCATTCAAAAACGGTCAGGTAGCATATGCAAAGAATATTCCTGCAGACGAACTTGCTGCTGAAAATGAAGCAGGTAATCTGAAGATATTGCCATTGCTTGGAACTTACTATCTTGACCTTGTAAATAATAAAGCTCCTTTTGATGATCCTAAAGTAAGAAAAGCCTTTGTATTGGCTATTGACCGTAACTACATCGTTGAAAAAGTTAAAAAAGGCGGAGAAACTCCAGCATCAGGCTTCATACCATATGGTATTGCCGATGTAAACCAAGAACCTGACTTCAGAACTACTGCCGGAGAGTACGTCTCAACAAAAGCAGAAGATTATGAAAAGAATGTTGCTGAAGCTAAAAAGCTTCTTGCCGAAGCAGGCTACCCTGACGGAAAAGGTTTCCCAAAAGTAACTTATGGCTTGAATTCAGGATCAGGACATGAACCTGTTGCTGAAGCTTTACAGCAGATGTGGAAAGAAAATCTTGGTGTTGAAGTTGAAATACTTGCTCAGGAATGGAACGTATTCCAGCAGTCAAGAAAAGATAGTGTTTATAATATCAACAGAAATGGTTGGATTGGTGACTATATGGATCCATCGACCTTTATGGATATATTTACATCTGAAAACGGTCAAAACCATGCTAAGTATAATAATCCAAAATACGATGAACTTATCTCAGCTGCTAGAAAAGAAACTGACACAACAAAACGTATACAACTATTCCACGATGCTGAAAAACTGCTCATGGATGATGCCGGTATAGCTCCTATATACTTCTATACCGAACCTGTTGTAGTTTCAAAAGACTTGCAGGGTGTAGTTAACACAAGACTCGGATTCGTATTATTTAACTGGGCGTCCTTTAAGTAATTAATAATCCATGCTTTTTCTGTGAAAACAGAGTACAATTTAGCAATTGAAATAATACAAGCCCCCTGATTATTGCTCAGGGGGCTTGTTTATTATACCGGGAACTCTTTGATTTGTTATTTCAGGCAGAAAATGTGTCAGCTCGAGACAAGAAAACCACAGTTCCTGCAACCTTAATGACTGGCGATTGTTGACATATAATACATATATATTAACAACCGCAAAACTTGAATGTCTCTGCGAATAATGATAAAAATCAATCGCCAGTCATCAGGGCTGCTTGGAATGTGGTTCAAAAGAAAAACTAATTATTGCGTGTAATTAATGCAAATTGGCTTAAACAGTTTCTGCCGCAGGTGGAGTATAAACTCTCTGTGCCATCTCAGCATCCAGCATAAATAGTCCGTTTGGATCATTTTTAATTAGCTGAAGCTTTCTCAAATACTTCTCCATGGTTGATTCTTCTTCTACCTGCTCTGTAACAAACCACTGCAGAAAAGTGTTTGTAGCATGATCCTTCTCATCCATTGCTGCATTGACTATATTATATATCGATTGGGTTACAAACTGTTCATGATTGAGAGTCATGGCGAATATTTCCTCTGCAGATTCAAATTTTGCGTCAGGTGCATTTATCTGCAAAAGCTCAACCGTTCCTCCTTTTTGATTTATATAATCAAAGAATTTCATTGCATGATCACGCTCTTCCTGTACCTGAATCCTGAAAAAGTTGGCAAAGCCGTCTAGATTTAAGTTTGAAAAGTATGCTTCCATTCCTAAATATAAATAAGCCGAATAAAATTCTTTTTGAATTTGTTCATTTATCAATTTATTTATTCTTTCGCTAAGCATGTATACCTCCAGTAAATTTTTTAAGTTTTATGATATAGTTATACCCTCTGTTTGATAAAATAAACACATAATATAAAAAATAACAATTGAAGATTATTCATACTTAACTTTATATATTTTTTTATTCAATTAAATCAGCTTCAAGTAACACGTCTTAAAATTGTTATATTTTTACTGCACTGATTTTCATTAAAATGATAAACATTTAATATCAATGAAACTTTATATGTTATAATATTTACATGATTACTTTTAATTGACGTGAAACGGTCTATATTCCGATGAAATTGAAGTAACCAGGGTACCGTAAAAAAAACATTGGGGAGTAAATAAATGTATTTTGAGGATTCTAAATCGCTTCTATATTCTGACACAGCCGTGTCAGATATTTTTATCAGCCAGTATATGCCTTCAATGGACAGTACCTGTATAAAGGTTTATCTTTATATGCTATTTCTATGCAAACATGATAAAAAAGCCACTACCGATGAGCTGGCCAAGACACTTAATCTGTCTCTCGATGAAGTTAAGGCTGCACTTACCAGCCTTGATAATCTTGAAGTAATAAGCTGGGTAGAGGATAAAATAAAACTTATAGATCTTAAGGATACCGAGACCAAACGAATATACCGATTAAAAACTGTATCCACACCGGAACAGGCAAATGAGAACTTTGAAAAAAACAAGAGCCGCAATAATACTCTTTCTGCTATTAATTCAAAATTCTTTCAGGGCCTAATGCCCCCTAACTGGTATCTGACTATTGATAACTGGTTTACAATGTATAAGTTTGATGAAGACGTAATGTATACGCTTTTCAAGTATTGCCACGACAACAATACCTTCCATAAGAGCTATATTGAAGCTGTTGCCTCAAATTGGCACAGACGGGGCATCCGAAACTTTTTCGACCTGGAGAAGTACTTTGAGGAAATGTCTCAGGTAAGAGGTATTAAGGGCACTATAATAAAAAAATTGCGTCTAAGAAGAGCTCTTACCGAATATGAAAATGATTTTGTTGAAAAGTGGGTAATTGACTACAAATATGACATGGAGGTCATTGAAATTGCCCTCAGAAAGACTGTAGGCAAGACCAATCCTGACTTTAAGTTCCTGAATAATGTACTTACCAAATGGCATGAGCTGGGTCTTATTAATGCCCAGGAAGTATTGGGCTATGAAGCAAGTGTTAAGGCACAATACCAGAACAACCAGAATGGTCAACAGGCTCAGAAGCAAGCTCCAAAGGAATCTCAGAGAGATAACTTCGAGCAGAGGAAGTATAACGACGATTACTACGATAATTTTTTTACCAATACAAATAAATAGTAAAAAATCAATTTTTTCCGTTATTACGTCTCAAAGCAATAACAGACCCCGGAGGTTAGTTTGAAAGCGCATATGGCCTATTAACCTCCTTTATTCGCCTCGTTGCGATAAAGGATATATATTTTCATTACTATTTTGTGCCACAATGTGGCTCAAAGCCATTAAAGTGGCTTAGGAGGTTAATTTGAATAGAGATATACATAATATCATAGCAAGAGAATACGAAAGAAGACAAAAGGCGTCCGCCGATCAGGCTGCGCAGCGAAAGGCTGATTTGTACGCCAGATTTCCAAGATTAATGGAAATCGACAGTGAAATAAGCTTTATAGGTATCAAATACAACCGGCTTATTCTGGCTGCAAACGGTTCTTCCTCAGAAATTCTGGCTGAGCTTGAGCACAGTTTGAAATTTCTTTCAGATGAAAAAAATCATATTTTACATATTAATAATATCAGCCCTGACTATTTTAAACCTCAATACCAGTGTGAAAAATGCTGTGATAGCGGCTATATTAACGATGCTGCCGGATCACAAAGGTGCTCCTGTTACAAGCAGCAAATAATCAATCACCTTTTTGCTCGTTCAAATATCAGTCTTAATGGGAGCGAAAGCTTTAAAAACTTTAATGAAGCTTTATATCCTGAGGAGGTTGATCAGGAGAAGTATGGAATCCCTATTTCTCCAAGGCAGAACATTATTAATGTGAAAAAGGCGTGTCAGGAATTTATAATTGGCATAGACAATGCCGATTGTAAAAATTTATTTTTCAGTGGCCGTACAGGCGTTGGAAAGACCTTTTTATCCCTCTGTATAGCAAGGGAGCTGCTAAACCAGGGAAGAACTGTCCTTTATTTAACTGCTCCCATTCTGTTTGATATAATTACCGAACACAAAATGATGGCCTTTAAGGAAGAGAACTATAACAATGATAAATACCGAAGCATTTTTACTGTAGAACTTTTAATAATTGATGATCTTGGTACCGAAACTCTGAGTGATGCCAGATATGCCGAACTGCTGAACATTCTCAATACCCGGCAGGCCAACAACAGTCTCTCTGCATGTAAAACCATAATATCCACAAATCTCGGCCCCAAAAAACTTTTTGATCTCTATACCGAACGTATTACTTCAAGAATAATGGGTCATTTCGACAGGCTGGTTTTGTCAGGAAGGGATATCAGAAGTATTAAAGCATAAAACAAGGGAGTATTCAGTCAGACACCCGATTGATACTCCCTTAATATTTATTCAGTAATTAATTTAATCCCAAATTCCTTAAAAGGGTATATAATAACCCTGACTTTGTATTCGTTAACTCAAATATCTGTCCTACAAATACAAGTAATATAAGAAGCACCCCTGGCAAAAGACTTATTACAGCCCCTACACTTAAGCCTTTCTTTTCTTTCATCGAACCCTCCTGAGGGTTCTCATTTTCTGTCTGGCTGTTTGTCAACTGAGTTAAATTGGATGAGGCTGTGAAGTTTCCTTGTGTGGTTTTGAGAAATGCATGGATTAATCCAATAAAGCCAACGAGACATCCCAGGAACAGCACCCCGTAAAAAACAGCAACAATTACCAGAGATACCGTAGGTATTTGCGACAGATCAAAATTTTCCATTTGCTGCACACCCATGTTATCCATCCTCTCAAGCATCTTGCCTGACCCGTAAGTAAGTAAAACGGCTATGGTATTGTTGGTAAAGTGGGCGACAATTCCCGTATATATACTTTTTGTTCTATATACTATAAACCCGAAAAGCGCACCTAAAAGTATTGTACTTACAGCCTTCTGAATATCTCTATGCAATATCCCGAATAATATCGATGAAAGAGCGATTGAGCCCGCAACTCCCAGCTTTGCATAGCCCTTGCTTATCAGTCCTCTGAATAAGACCTCTTCACAAACACCTGCAAAAACCCCCGCAATGAGTATTGTAATCAAAAGTGCAGGTACATCAGGTATCTGAATTTGAACGATAGGCAGATTTTTCCCAAATATTAATCTAATAATCCCCAGAGCTATTGCATTCAGAACGCCAATCACCGGGAGTCCGAAAATCACAAGGAATACAATTATAAGGTAATTGATAGGCCTTGTTTTATTCAGCTTCAATGTGTCTTTTATGTTATACTTGCCTATCCAAAGAAAAATCAGAGGTGGCAGCAGAACAAACAACACTTCACCTACTCCGCTTTTAAGATAATTATTTTTAAAAGGTAGAAGCTCTGCTCCATATATTAAGAAAATAGCGGTCAGAGAGAAAAATATCCCTGCTGCCACAGGTCCGGGAAACTTTTTATTGCCTAAAGGTTGCTCAATATTATTCACTAAATAAACCTCCTGATAATACCAATAGTTACCTATTAATATTACTATTACATTGACTATATTTCAATTGCTTTGTTTACAAAAGTTTACATATCTTTACAAATATAAAACTCCACAGACAATAATCCCTTTAGTCTGTAGAGTTTTTATGTCGCGACTTTTTTTAGAAATTGATTCGGATCATCGCTATTTTACTTTTATCTCATATCCGTTATTGTCGATTTCTAATGTATCAGATTTACCTGTAATATATGCCTTTAAATAAACAATCTTATCCTTAATGGCTGTATAGGCTTCTCCTGATAAGGTGTCACTGAATTCCAGGGTTTTACCGGGTTCGATAGTAGTACTGGTCAACGCCATTGTGAAGCTTTTATTAGCTGACCAGCTGTAAATGATATTTTTGTCCGTATCCAACAGTGCAAAATCAAATTGCTGACCGGATGAGTGATTTATAGTTATTGATTTCTTCGTGTTATTTATTATACTGAGCTTCATTTCTATTGATTCATTTGAAAGTGTTGCATCAGGCTTGATGATTACAGGACGGTTCTGTTCTTCCATGAGCTTTACAAGATTATCTATAACTACTGCGGCTTCTGCACGGGATGCTGATTTTTTCGGTTGAAACAAATTATTCCCTGTTCCGGTAATTAGTTTGTAATGCTGTGCCATGACGACTTCACCGCTGTATTCCGGTGCAATTTTATCTGCGTCCTTGAAGGAGACAGAACTTATTTTTATCATTGGATATTTTTCACCCATCATATATTTATAAGCCCGCATGACATAGTGCACCATTTCCTCTCGAGATATTGAGGCCTGAGGCTTAAAGCTGCCCTTCCCCTCAAAAACGCTGGCTGTAACAAGATCTATTACCGCTGAAGTGAAAGGGTCATCCTGCCGGATATCGTCAAAGTAGTCTTTAATATTAGGTTCTTTTAAGTATTTTATCTGAATATCCAATGCTCTGTGAAGCATTATTGCAAATTCGCTTCTTGCAATAGCCTTCCCCGGAATAAACTTATCCTGGTCATATGGTATTGCGTCCTTTTGTACCAGGCTTTGTACAGCCTCAGCAGACCAATGTTCGGATATATCAATAAATTTCATTTCAGCTTTATTATTCTGCACATTTGCCTGAGCAAATGTAAATGACGTTGATATTATTACAAGTCCCGCCAATAAAATTCCTGCAACTCTTTTCTTCATGTTATAACCTCCTCAATATTTTATAGTATTTGTCGGCTTACAACAAATTAGACTG
>JAEYNI010000254.1 GCA_023412635.1 Bacillota bacterium | reverse complement strand
GCTGCGAGCCCGCGAGCGAAAGCAGATCCGGTCAGATTCCGGAGCCGACAGTACAGTCTGGATGGAAGAAAGTGTGTTTTATTTTGCTTTTTTGTTCCCTGGGAGTAGTTTACTTCCAGGGATTTTGCATTTTATTATGGTGAAATATGGGGGCTTGTTTTATGGGAATGCATGAAAACTATATGAATAGAGCTTTGGAACTTGCTAAAGGCGGTTGGGGAACTACCAATCCCAATCCAATGGTAGGTGCATTAATCGTAAAGAATGGGGAGATAATTGCAGAGGGCTATCACGAAGTTTTTGAGTGTGCCCATGCGGAGGTTGCAGCTTTCAACAACGCAAAGCAGGATGTGAGGGGCGGGACGCTCTATGTTAATCTCGAACCCTGTTCCCACTATGGAAGGACACCTCCCTGTGCCGAGGCCATAATAAAAGCCGGAATCAGTAAGGTTGTTGTAGCCATGGAAGATCCCAATCCTAAGGTTTCCGGAAGGGGAATAAGCATGCTGAGGAGTGCCGGTATTGAAACTATTGTTGGGATCCTTGAACAGGAGGCAAGAAAGCTAAATGAAATATTTATTAAGTACATAGTACAAAAAAGACCATTTGTCATTATGAAAACTGCAATGACCTTGGATGGTAAAATAGCTTCAACTTGCGGAGATTCCAAGTGGATTTCAGGAGAAAGCTCCAGGCACCATGTACATATTGTTCGTGACAGAGTTGCTGCTATTATGGTGGGAGTAAATACAGTATTGGAGGACAATCCAGCCCTCACAACAAGACTGGAGTCCAAAACCGGTAAAGACCCAATCAGAATTATTATTGACAGTAAGGGTAGAATCCCCGTTGAAAGTTGCGTGATTAATGCCGAATCCTCGGCGGGTGTAATACTTGCAACAACATCAGCCCTTGAAAATGAAAAAGAAAAACGGCTCAAAGACAAGGGTGTACACATCCTTAAGCTTGGTAAACCTGATGGGCATGTTGATCTTGACAGGCTCATGAATGAGTTGTACAAACTGGAAATTGACAGTGTGCTGCTGGAAGGAGGCGGAGGACTAAATGCAGCTGCTTTAAATTCAGGGATAGTGGACAAGGTAATGTTTTACATAGCACCGAAATTTATCGGAGGAAGAGATGCCAAAACTCCTATAGAGGGCGAAGGGCTTAAGCTTATGAAAGATGCCATTAAGTTACATGACTTAAGTATTAGCAGATTTGACAAGGATGTACTCATAGAGGGATATGTGAAAGGAGAGCCATGTTTACAGGAATCATAGAAGAAGTAGGAACTATTAAAGGAATCGTGCATGGAAGTTTATCAATAAAGCTTTCTATTCAATGTAAAAAGATTCTTAATGATGTAAAGATTGGAGATAGTATTGCTGTAAACGGCATATGCCTTACAGTGGCAGATTTAGGTGGAGACTGGTTTTTAGCCGATGTCATGCCTGAAACCATCAGAAAGACGGGGCTTAATAAACTGAATATTTGGGATAAAGTAAACTTGGAGAGGGCGTTACGAATGTCAGACAGGCTAGGGGGACATATTGTTACAGGGCATATTGATGGGACAGGATGCGTTTCGGCAAAGGTAGAAGAAGATAATTCCATATGGCTTACGGTGGAAGCCCCGAATAATATTCTCAAATATATAGTAATGAAGGGCTCAGTCGCACTTGATGGCACAAGCCTGACAGTTGCTCATGTGGATGAAAAATGTATCAGGGTATCGCTGATTCCCATTACTGCCAGACATACAATCCTTGGCTCCAAGAGTGTGGGAGACGTGATAAACATCGAATGTGATGTGATGGGCAAGTATGTAGAAAAGCTTTTAGGGATAAACTTATCTGATTCAAAAGCTAATAAAGATATCTCTTTGAAATTTCTTAGGGATAATGGTTTTGCTTAAAGTATAAACTGAGACCAAACGGAGGAATAGGAGATGAAGTTTCATTCAATTGAAGAGGCTGTAGAAGATATCAAACAGGGAAAAATTATTATAGTTGTAGACGATGAAGACCGTGAAAATGAAGGAGACCTTCTGATGGCTGCGGAAAAGGTAACTCCGGAGAGTATTAATTTTATGGCCTCTCACGGAAAAGGTATGATCTGTGTACCTTTGACAGAGGAGCGTGCCCGACTGTTGGAGCTCAATCTGATGGTGGAGAGAAACACTGAGAACATGAAGACGGCTTTCACTGTAACAGTGGATCATAAAAGTTCTACTACCGGAATATCGGCCTTTGAAAGGGCTAATACCATACGGGAATTAGTAAATCCGGCTTCGGAAAGCAATGATTTTGTCAGGCCGGGACATATTTTCCCACTGATTGCAAGGGAGGGTGGAGTGCTGAGCCGTTCGGGACACACTGAAGCTGCGGTGGAGCTTGCGAGAATGGCAGGTTTGTGTCCGGCCGGGGTAATTTGTGAGGTTATGAATGATGATGGTACTATGGCCAGAGTACCGGAATTAATGGAGTTCGCCAGGAAATATGCTCTGAAAATAATTACTGTAGCAGATCTGATTAAATATAGAAGGAAAAATGAAAAGCTTATTAAGGCTGCCGCTCTGGCAAAACTCCCCACAAAATACGGAGATTTCATGATTGCCGCCTATGAAAATCTGGTGAACGGTGAACACCATGTAGCGCTTGTAAAGGGCGATATCAAAAGCTCCGATGAACCGGTATTGGTAAGAGTACATTCCGAATGTCTGACTGGTGATGCCTTCCATTCGCTAAGATGCGATTGTGGAGAACAATTGGAGGCTGCCTTACGGCAGATCAGTCGAGAGGGAAGGGGAGTTCTTCTTTATATGCGCCAGGAAGGGCGTGGAATAGGCCTGGTAAATAAAATCCGAGCCTATGAATTGCAGGATAAAGGAAAGGATACGGTAGAAGCAAACGAGCTTCTGGGTTTCGCTCCAGACCTGCGGGAATACGGTATTGGTGCCCAGATTCTATACCATCTGGGTGTCAGAAAAATCAAGCTTCTGACCAATAATCCGAAGAAGGTAGCAGGCTTGGGAGGATATGGCCTCGAGATAGTTGAAAGGGTACCTATCCTGGTAGAAGCCAATGAGATAAATGAGTTTTATATGAGAACCAAAAAGGAAAAGATGGGACATATCCTAAGTAATACAAATATCAATTTAGAATACAATCAAGTATCAGGAGGGAAAAAAGCATGACAGTGAAAACATACGAAGGAAATCTTATTGCAAAGGATTTGAAATTTGGTTTAGTTATAAGCCGTTTTAACGAGTTTATCAGCAGTAAGTTATTAGGTGGAGCCATTGATGCAGTTGTGAGGCATGGAGGAGATGAAACTAATATTGAAATAGCCTGGGTGCCCGGTGCTTATGAAATTCCCCTTGTGGCACAAAAGCTGGCTGCATCTAATAAATTTGATGCGATCATTTGCGTGGGAGCTGTTATAAGAGGGTCAACACCTCATTTCGATTATGTGGCCAGTGAAGTATCCAAAGGCATCGCCAAGGTATCCCTAGATACTGGAATTCCTGTAATATTCGGCGTTTTGACAACTGACACCATAGAACAGGCTATTGAAAGGGCGGGTACGAAAGCCGGAAACAAAGGGTATGATGCTGCTGTGACAGCCATTGAAATGGCAAATCTGCTGAAGCAGTTCTGATAGTAATGGAAGCTTGAATACCTATAACATATCTTAAGATCATCTTCTTTGATTATGACAAAGTTAGCAAGTTTAATCAAAACAATTTTTCTTTCTATCGATATACTTTGCTTAGGTTAAAACAAAGATATTAAAAAGGAGATTGTTTATATGTCAAATAACAATTCTATAGAAGTAACATTCAATCATGTAACTTTAGATGGGACACCTTATGAGATTGGGAGGAAGGAAGCAGAGCTGATAAAAAACAAATTCCCTGAACAAGCAGAGTTCTTTTTCAAAGGAAATGATTTCATTAAACCTGCTGCACTTGATAATGTCAAACGGGCAATTGAAGTATTTGAAAAGTATTGTCCCAATATTAATGAGGAGATGAGAGGCTTTGCCGACTACTTCGGCCGTACGCCCGAAGAAATTATTTACTACAGCTTTACACATGTAAGCAAGGGTAATTGCGGACACTTCGCCGTACTGCCCCAAAAAACCTCAGAGGGCAAAATATATGCAGGAAGAAGCTATGAGTGGAGTAAAGATGATGATTTGCAACTTCTGACTGTAAGGTCTGAAGGGGTTTATGCTCATATGGGCTTTGGTCTTCTGCTCTTCGGAAGGCTTGATGGTATTAATGAAAAGGGCTTATGTGTTACAATGGCAAATGGTATCCCTCTTATAATGTCCCAGGAGGAAGGCTTGCGATTCTGGATGGTAATACGGATATTACTGGATAAGTGCAAAAATGTAGATGAAGCTGTAGATATGATCAAAACCCTTCCAATATCCTCCTTTTGCAGCCTTGTAATTACTGACAAAAACAATGAAACAGTCCTGGTGGAAATACACAACTCGGTCAAATGCTTTAAAAAGTTGTCGCCAGCTTCTCAGGAGGGATTTGTTTGTTCCACAAACCATTACATTTTACCCGAAATGCAGCCTTATGTAAAAAATAGAATGCAACAGTCTGTAGACAGATATAGTGCGATAAATAAAACCTTAAGTGCAGCCAAGATAAGCAGAGACGACCTTAAGAGGCTGCTTTCAACAAAAATGCCTGAGGGCTTAGCCTGCCATCATTATCAGGATGGTCTGGGTACTCTGTGGTCTATTCTGTATGACATAGAAAATGTCAAAGCTGAAATATGCTTCGGTTCCCCGGTTGTAAACAAGTGGTACAATTTTGATTTGAATACCGCGGAAGGAATCCAGGAATTCAAGGCTTTACTGCCCAATGAGGATTCTACTCCTCAAACCTGGAGGCACATATAGCAAGAAAAGTTATGTTCTGATTTATGGGTCAGATCTATAGGATGTAATCCCAGTTATAAAATAATAGTGAATATATTCTTGAAGAGAAATGGTATAATTAGTTATATCACTTCTCTTTTGTATTTAGATTATATATTATGAATACTCATAAATAATAATTGAGCATAGCGATTTTCTTGGGGGGAAATATGAATTATTATTACGATGCTGTCTTAAAGGCTTCAAGGCACATTGAGGACAATCTTACGACAGATATAAAAATCAATGATATTGTTAATGAGGTAGGTTTTTCTCAATTCCACTTTATGAGGGTTTTTAGAACCTTATCCGGGCATACAATTAGTAAATATATAAAGAGAAGAAAAATAACAGAAGCCGCAAGATGTTTACTGGAATCGGATATGCGTATTATTGATATAGCAATATTGTTCGGTTACAACTCTCAGGAAGCGTTCACAAGAGCATTCAAGGAAATCTATAATGTTACACCAAATACTTACAGAACCGCACGGATTCCTTACAAAAACATAGAGCAGATTGTGTTAAATGAAAAATTACTTGACTTGAAGTGCCACAGTGTCAAACCTATTGAGCCACAAATAGTTTATATGGACGATTTTTTGATAGCAGGAATCGGTTACAAGGGTAAAAATGAGAATTTTGAAATATCAAAACTTTGGAATAGGCTAAACCTAGAGATAGATTCCTTAAAAAACAGGGTTAATAAAGATATATGTTATGGCTTTGAGACAAATTACGACAGGGGAAACTTTGAGTATATAGCAGGAGTTGAAGTAAGTGATGTCAAAAACATTCCCAAGGGTATGAAGGTCCAGAGTATAAAACGATGCAAGTACGCTGTATTTCCGATACCGTCGGTTGTTGAAAATGTTCCCAGATGTATAGGACAGATATATTCGGTCCATCTGCCCTATTCCGGGTTAAGAGCCATTAGGAACTATGATTTTGAGTATTATGATAACAGCTTTGAAGTTAATAATGAAAATACATTTATTTCATTTTATATACCTGTCGAGTAACTACCGTCGCGTAATCAGCTCCTGTATATGTGCTTTATGACTTCTTCAATATTGATATTGTTCACATTTATGTCCTGGACAGGGAGCACTTTAAATATCTTGGCGATTTCATCCTGCAGATCGTTGTTTAATGTTTCAATTTCAATATTTGCAAAATGGGGTCCGCTTGAAGTCACTTTAAAACCTTCGAGTAGTGACACATCAATCTGACGGGAAAACTTAACTTCAATAATCTTTTTATCTGAAAAATAAGTTTTCAGTTTTTCAATACTATCATTAAAAACTATAGTCCCGTTATTGATTATGCTGACGTTTTCACAAAGGTCTTCAATGTCGCTTAAATCATGGGTAGTGACTATAAAGGTAGTTCCTAAATCCTTGTTTACCATTTTTATGAAGGACCTTATGGCTTCCT
>JAEYNI010000251.1 GCA_023412635.1 Bacillota bacterium | reverse complement strand
TTTTTAATTATCTCGCAGGAAGCAGAATATCCATAGTTGAGGATACTCCAGGAGTTACCCGGGATAGAATATATGCCGAGATAGAATGGCGAAGCAAGAAATTTACCTTGATAGATACAGGTGGTATTGAACCATATTCAGAAGATTTGATAATGCAGCAGATGAAGCGTCAGGCGGAAATTGCAATTGAAACCGCAGATGTTATAGTCTTTATGGTTGATGCTAAGAATGGAATGACGGCTACCGACAAGGAAGTAGCAACCATGCTTAGAAAGTCACAGAAACCGGTTATTCTGACTGTTAATAAGGTTGACCGTGTAGGCGATCCACCTCCTGAGGTATACGAGTTCTATAACCTTGGAATGGGGGATATGGTTATAATATCTTCAGTACACGGTCTGGGAATGGGTGATCTTCTGGATGCAATTTTTGAGCATTTCCCCGATGATATAGACAGTGAAGAGGATGAAGATATTATTAAGGTTGCGGTTGTAGGGAAACCGAATGCCGGGAAATCCTCATTAATAAATTCAATTCTGGGTGAGGAAAGGGTTATCGTCAGCAATATACCCGGAACAACCAGAGATGCCATTGATACACATGTGGAAAACAATGGCCAGAAATTCACATTTATTGATACTGCCGGTATCAGGAAAAGGGCAAAGATAAACGAGAGCATTGAAAAGTACAGTACCATCAGATCCTGGACAGCTATTGAGAGAGCAGATGTCTGTCTGATTATGATCGATGCTGAAGATGGTGTCACCGAGCAGGACACAAAAATTGCCGGTTATGCTCATCAACAGGGTAAAGCTTCAATAATAGTAATAAATAAATGGGATTTAATAGAGAAGCAAACAGGAACCCTTGAGGAGTACAGAAAGCAGGTACACGAAAAGCTGGGCTTCATGACCTACGCTCCTGTTCTGTTTATTTCTGCAAAAACCGGACAACGTGTAAATAAAATATACGAGTTGATTAAATTTGTTGCAGATCAAGCATCTTTCAGAATTTCTACAGGTATGCTTAATGACTTGGTCAATGAAGCTATAGCCATGGTTCAGCCTCCCTCAGATAAAGGAAAGAGGCTCAAGATATATTATATGACACAGGCCGGTATCAAACCCCCGTCCTTTGTTGTGTTTGTTAATGACTTGGAGTTGTTTCATTATTCATATGAACGTTACCTTGAGAATCAATTGAGAAAAAACTTTGGCTTTGAAGGAACTCCAATCAGATTCATACACAGACAACGTGACAAAGAAGAATAATCAGCTACCTCCTTTATTCGCCCCATTGCGGATATTGGGGTAGATAAATTTTATTACATTTTGTGGCCGCTATCACGGCTCAAAGCCGCTATCACGGCTCAAAGCCGCTAAAGCGGCTTAGGAGGTTAATATGGGAGTTTTTATATTAAAATTGATAATTGTCATGGTAATAGGATACCTCCTTGGAAGCTTGAATACCTCCATAATGGTTGGTAGGTTATATGGTACAGATATTAGGAAGCATGGCAGCGGGAATGCGGGTATGACCAATACTCTCAGGACCCTTGGCAAGGCCGCAGCAGTTATGGTGATTGTTGGAGATGTTCTAAAAGGAGTATTATCTTATATAATTGGTAATATAGTATTCAATACAATGCCTGAGGTTGCAATGGTCAATATTGCAAATGTTGGCGGAATGTCCGCCGGTATAGCTGCTATAGCCGGACATAACTGGCCGGTTTATTTCGGATTTAAAGGCGGCAAGGGCATACTTACTTCAATTTCAGTTGTTATGATGATGGATTGGAAGCTCGGTCTGATTTTGCTTGGAATATTTGTAATAATTGTAGCTATAACGAGGTATGTCTCTCTTGGATCAATAATAGCTTCAATAGCGTTTCCTATTACTGCATTTATAAAAGGAAACGGGCCTGTCTTTATAATTTTTTCTGTTTTTTTAGCTGCTCTGGCAGTTGCAAGACATAATGCCAATATAAAAAGATTACTTAGTGGTTCGGAATCCAAATTGGGAGAGAAGAAAAAGGCACACGGTTAATATACCATTTTTGGGATATTTTATTTTAATCAGGAGGAGAATATGAACAGAAATGTTGCAGTTGTCGGAGCTGGTAGTATGGGTACAGCGATGGCTATATTATTATCAAATAACGGTAACAATGTGAGACTTTGGTCTCCTATGAAAGATGAGATAAATATGCTTAAAGCAAATAGAGAACATGTAACCAGATTACCCGGTGTTAAGGTTCCTAAAAGTGTTGAATTCACTACTGATATAAAGCTTGCTGTTGCCAATACCGATGTAGTGGTACTGGCAGTTCCATCCCAGACTACAAGACAGAATTGTAAAACACTTGCAGATTTAATTCAAAAGGATACAATTGTTGTAACCTGCTCCAAAGGAATTGAGGATGGTACCTGCAAGTTATTGGCTGAAATTATGCAAGAGGAGCTCCCTAACAATAATATTGCTGTCTTATCAGGTCCAAGCCACGCCGAAGAAATTGCAAGAGATATACCAACAACTGTTGTTGCTGCATCGGAAAATATTGAAATAGCCAGATTTCTTCAGGACTTGTTTATGACACCGAACTTCAGGGTGTATACAAATACTGATGTTATAGGAGTAGAACTTGGTGGAGCCCTGAAAAATATAATTGCCCTATGTGCCGGAATTTCAGACGGCCTGGGCTTTGGTGACAATACCAAGGCTGCGTTGATGACCAGAGGTATTGCTGAAATATCCAGATTGGGCGTTGCATTGGGCGGAAATGCAGATACATTTTCAGGCCTAACGGGAGTAGGTGACCTGATTGTTACCTGTACCAGCATGCACAGCAGGAACAGAAGAGCAGGAATTCTTATTGGACAGGGAAAATCTGTTCTGGAAGCTCTCAAAGAGGTAAATATGGTGGTTGAGGGTGTTGCTACAACAAAGCCTGCATATGAACTTGCTAAAAAGCTTGGAGTATCAATGCCTATAACCAGCGAGGCATACAGTATTTTATTTGAGGGTAAGGAACCAAGATTGGCAGTGGTCGATTTGATGACAAGGGATAAGAAAACCGAAATGTAGAAGAAAATAATTTTATCATAAATAAATGAAGGCTGGCATTTTCCAAATGCCGGCCTTCATTTATTAGAAACTATTAACAGTTATTCCTGCTCCGATATTATAACGTTTGCAGTCGCAAGAATTTCTTCACTTTTTGCGGTGGTTTCCTGAATAGCGGCAGAAATTACCTGAATATTATTGTTTACCAGTCTTACCATATTGTCCAGTTCATCGGATACTACTTTAATTTTTTCAATATTTTCTGATAACATTTTCTCATCTGCTATAGTTGATACAGCAGCGGTTTTTGATTGCTCCGATAACTTTTTAACTTCATCAGCAACTACTGAGAAACCTCTTCCGGCTTCACCGGCTCTGGCTGACTCTATAGCTGCGTTAAGTGAAAGCATGCTGGTTTGCTCGGAGATTGTCACTATCTCATTTGTTACATTATTGAAATTAAGGATGCCTTGCTCCATCTGTTTTACACTGTCTCTCAAATTAGACGAAGCCGACATGATTCTGCTAATCTCATCACCGATATTACTTATATTTTTAGCGCTTAATGAGCTTCCGTCGGTAACCTCATCCAATGCCTTGCAGATATCGGATATTCTATCGCTAAGATTCTGCAGTTTCACTTCCCTTTGGTTCTGAAGGACCTGTAATTGGTTTAAAAATGCTTCTATTTCCTGATTTTTTTCCTGAAGGATGTTCTTTTCCTTATGAACTTCAGCCATATTAAAATCAATACAGTTCTCCACATGGTTACAGTTGTTAAAAATGGACTGTGCCATTTTAATACAGCTCCCAAAACCACAGGCATTACAGTTTCTGTTTCTTGAAACCTCATCAAACTTGTTCAATTTTTTAAATATAAACTCAAGTTCATCCGTATTTGGTTCCTTATATAAAGAAACATTAACAGGTGTATACCTTCTTCCAAAATCATCTACCTCAAGCTTGGAATCAAAATATCTTAAAAGCTTGTTAGGCTTTGATTTATATTTTCCCAGTTTCCTGTTTTTTAAGTTTTGAGTTAGTTTGTCGATGTCAGTAACATCAACATCCTTGCAAGTTCCGGAACCAATATTGCAGCCATGTGAACAATTTAAAATATCTACAAGCAAGGGAAGCTCCTTTTGATGTTTTTTCCTTTCACTGTATTCATCAAGGTACTTGTATGCGTATTCTGTCCCTTCAACCTGCTTTACAAAGGCCTGAGGATGATAATGGTAAACATTCTCCTTCAAGCCTCCTGGTGTACTGTATATTTCACCCAGACTATACCCGCTCAAGGTAAAGTCCTCGTCAGGTAGTGTTTGAAAATCTATGCGCTTTTCATCGATAAAATCTTTAAGCTTTTTGAGGGTTACGTTATATTTTACGTAACCTGAGGTATCTTTATCATTTATTTCAGATATCTTTCCGATGCACGGAGATAAAAAACATAATTCTTCATTAATGTTTGCATATTTTTTCAGGTAGATGGCCGTACACATCATTGGGCTGTGAACGGGAGCAAGGTCGCTGATAAGCTCGTGTTTGTATTTTAATATATAGTTGACAATTGAGGGACAAGGCTGAGCTATTACCGAGTTGATTTTCTTGTCTTTAATATTTTTCAGATAGGCCCAGGTAGTTATATCAGCCCCTAGTGAAACATCGTATACATCCTTAACACCCAAAGATTTCAGATAGGATATAACTTTTTTATAATTAGAAAAGTTAGTTTTTAGGGCAGGAGCGGCTATAACAGAAATCTTTGCGCCGGCCCTGAGAGAATTAATAAAATTCTCAGTATCGTCGGTATAGTACCGGGCAGCGTGGTCGCATACTTCAATACATTTACCGCACATTATACATTTTTCATTGTCTACTGAAATGTAATTTTTACCATTATTAACAGATGAAACATTAGCGTTCTTTATGGGACAAGTCAAAATACACTTATTACAACCCTGGCATTTCTCTATGATAGTACTGATTACTGGATTCATAAATAACACCTCACCTATGGAAAAATTTTGTAATGCTCGTAATATCATTATACTATGTAGCATTTTGTAAAACAATGAATTATTTTATCAAAATTTCGACAATGATGACGATAAATCCTTTATACCAATAAGGAATTATTAATAAAATTTTTACAACCGTTTTAATCTTAATTTCTGCTAAATAAAATAATTAAATATATGTGCATGTCTATTTGTTGTTTATGAATTATTTTTCCAAAGCAAATTATTTTTTGTAATATTAACTATTTTCGGACATATATTTAATATTGAAAGTGACATTATACATAGTCCTATTGGGCATGTAGCAATATAGGGGAGGGTTCTGAGCGTGGAAAAATTCA
>JAEYNI010000231.1 GCA_023412635.1 Bacillota bacterium | reverse complement strand
GCATCTATGTCGGAGGCGGAACACCTACCTCTGTTAATCCTGCTCAACTGGATAGATTGCTAAAGGGGATTGAAACCCATCTGGACCTGACATTTCTGAAGGAATACACTTTGGAAGCAGGCCGACCAGATACAATTGATACCGATAAACTTAAGGTTATAAAGAACAGCAGAGTATCAAGGATTAGTATAAATCCTCAAAGTATGAATGCCTCGACACTTGAACGCATCGGCAGAAACCATACCCCGGCAGAGGTGGAAAGGGCATTTTACACGGCACGGGAGTTGGGGTTTGACAATATTAACATGGATGTTATTTGCGGACTGCCGGGGGAAGATATAGAAATGTTCGAAAATACAATGGAGAGAATAAAGAAGCTTAAACCCGAAAGCTTAACTGTTCATACCATGGCTATTAAAAGGGCTTCCCGGCTCACTCTGGAGATGGATAATTATAGTCTTCTCAGAGAATATGAGCAAGTCGCCGAAATGGTGGAGACTGCAAGAAAGCATGCTTCTGGTATGGGAATGAAACCGTATTATCTCTATAGACAGAAAAATATACTTGGAAACCTTGAAAATGTCGGTTATAGCCTGAAAAGCAGAGAGTGTCTGTATAATATTCAGATAATGGAGGAGAGACAGTCCATTTATGCCTGCGGGGCAGGAGCAGTTACCAAAATAGTTTTTCCTGATAATAGAATAGAAAGAGCTTTCAACGTCAAAAGTGTTGAGGAATACCTTGGACGAATTGATGAAATGCTTTCGAGGAAGGAAGCGGTAGCAGGAGTTAGGAGAATTATCCAATAATAATTATTGACAATCTGATAAGTGAAATCTAAAATATATATTAGATTAAACAAACATAATGACCAAATACTGTATAAGCCTTAAAAGGGAAGAGTAATCAATGCTTCTATTCAGGGAAAAGCTGTCAAGGGTACATTAAGTCAAAGGACAAATATACAATAGACTGTGAGCAGCTTATAGAAAAGTTGGTGAAAGACACCCTCTTGGGAAATATGTTTCCCTGGGCTGATGAGTTAAAAGCTTATCCGTTTTCTGCGTTAAAGATTCGAGTCAGTTTCCGTTTTATTTTCATACTACGGAAATTATTAGGGTGGCATCACGGGAAGTTCCTCTCGTCCCTTGTCGGGATAAGGGGACTTTTTTAGCGTAATTGAGCATAACAAGTTTTCTTGATGCTATCAGGTTTTTCCTTTTATTATTATTTTGAGAATTTATGTAAATAATTTAAATTATATATTATGATGGGAGTTGTGCAAATGGCAAAGCAACAAGTAGTGACGCCTTCAATTCTGCCAGGTTTTATGGAATTATTGCCTGCCGACCAGATGGTGTTTAATCAGATGTTGGATACTATAAAAAAGACATATGAGACTTACGGATTTATTCCCCTTGATACTCCGATGATTGAAAAATCGGAGGTGTTATTGGCGAAAAGCGGAGGCGATACAGCTAAACAGGTTTACAGGTTCAACAAGGGTGATAATGACCTTTCCTTAAGGTTCGACCTGACAGTACCATTGGCAAGGTATGTATCTCAGCACTTTGGTGAATTGACCTTCCCGTTTAAAAGATACCATATCGGAAAGGTTTTCAGAGGGGAAAAACCCCAGAAGGGCAGATTCAGAGAGTTTTACCAATGTGATATAGACATTATAGGCTTTGAAAGCCTGAGTGTTATTAATGATGCTGAAATTTTAAGCGTTATATATTCAACCTTTAAGGCTCTTGGGTTCAGTGATTTTACTATTAGACTGAATAACAGGAAAATACTTAACGGCTTCTTTGAAAGCCTGAATGTATCAGATAAGGCAGAAGTTCTGAGAATAATAGATAAAATTGAAAAAATCGGACCCGCTGCTGTTTTGGCTGAGCTTAAGGAAATAGGAATGTCAGACAGTGATTCTGAAAGTGTACTTGGCTTTGTAGGTATAAAAGGAAGCTGCAGCGATATAATCGAAAGCCTTCGAAAGCTTCAGATCAAGAATGAAATGTTTACCGAAGGTATAGATGAATTGGAACTGGTAATTAATTATATTAATGCCTTTAAGGTTCCTGCAGAAAATTACACTGTAGACCTTACAATTGCAAGAGGACTTGACTACTATACAGGAACAATTTATGAAACCATTCTTAATCAGTATCCTTCCATAGGGAGCGTTTGCTCAGGCGGACGATACGATAATCTGGCTCAGAACTATACAACAAAGAAGTTACCCGGTGTTGGCATATCCATCGGTCTTTCAAGACTGTTCTATCAGTTAAGGGAGGCTGGTGTGCTTGGTGAAAGCAAGAAGGCTACCCCATCTCAGATACTGGTTATACCCATGAAGGAGACAATGTCACAGGCTTTGGAACTGGCAACAAAGGTTAGGAATGCAGGTATTTCTACCGAAATCTACTTTAATGAAGGCAAGATAGGAAAGAAATTTGCATATGCCGATAAGCTGGGGATTCCATATGCTGTAGTGGTTGGAGAGGACGAAGTAAATTCAGGGCTATTCAAGCTTAAAAATATGTCTACTGGTGACCAGGTTGAACTTAATATAGAACAGATTATTGAGCAATTAAAAGCTTAATAGCGTGAAAAAAGCATTCTATGAGTAATCGTACATTTCACGCAGCGAAAAGCCACAGAGTGTCTTTTCATTACTAAATTTCAACGCGCTATGCGCGTATCAAAGCCCTAAAGGGCTCAAAGCCGTAAAACGGCTTAGGAGGATAATATGGGAGAATCAATTTACGGACTCAAAAGGAGTCACAAATGTGCAGAACTGACCTCGGCTAATATTGGAGAAACCGTTACGGTTATGGGTTGGGTTCAGAAACAGAGAAATCTTGGTAGCTTGGTTTTTGTTGATTTAAGAGATAGATCAGGTATATTACAGCTGGTATTTACCGATAAAGACGGAGAAATGTTTGAAAAGGCAAAAACCATCAGAAGCGAATATGTGCTTGCGGTTGTAGGAACAGTTGCAGCAAGAGCACCTGAAGCTGTAAATAAGAAAATGGAAACCGGTGAAATAGAAATTACCGCTAAGGAACTCAGAATACTTAGCGCTTCTGAAACACCTCCGATTTATATTGAAGAAAATTCAGATGTAAATGAAATCACTAGATTAAAATACAGATATCTAGACCTAAGAAGACCCGACATGCAGAGGAATTTTATACTCAGACACAGAGTTGCTAAGGTTGCTCGTGACTACTATGATGACAATGGCTTTCTTGAAGTCGAAACACCTATATTGATAAAGAGTACTCCTGAGGGAGCCAGAGATTATCTTGTTCCAAGCCGTGTACATCCTGGAAAATTCTTTGCCCTGCCTCAGTCTCCACAGCTTTATAAGCAGCTGTTGATGGTTTCAGGGTTTGACAGGTACTTCCAGATAGCAAAGTGCTTCAGAGATGAAGATTTGAGAGCTGACAGACAGCCGGAATTTACCCAGATTGATATAGAGATGTCCTTTGTAAACGTTGATGATGTATTGACAACAAATGAAGGTTTCATAAAAAGAGTATTTAAGGAAGCTTTAGATGTTGAACTTGATACTCCATTCCTTAGAATGCCTTACGCCGAGGCTATGGAGAGATTTGGTTCCGACAAGCCTGATATACGTTTTGGAATGGAATTGGTTAATGTGTCAGATCTCGTAGCTGAATGCGGCTTCAAGGTGTTTACAGATGCAATTGTCAATGGTGGAAGCGTTAGAACCATAAATGCCAAAGGCTGCGCGAAATTCAGCAGAAAAGAAATCGATGCTCTCGTTGAAGTTGTGAAGACATATAAGGCTAAAGGTATGGCGTGGATATCAATAGACAGTAATAACGAGATTAAATCCTCCTTTGCAAAGTTTATGTCCGAGGATGAAATGAAAGCTCTTCTTGAAAGAACTCAGGCTGAAGCAGGAGACCTTATTTGTTTTGTTGCTGACACAAACAGCATTGTTTATGATGCCCTTGGCCAGTTAAGACTTGAGGTTGCAAGAAAGCTTGAAATTTTAAATCCTGATGAATTTAGATTTTTATGGGTTACAGAATTCCCCTTGTTTGAATATGATGAAGAGGAAGGACGTTATGCAGCTAAGCATCATCCGTTTACATGCCCCATGGACGAAGATATTGAGCTTTTGGATACTGATCCCGGAAAAGTTCGTGCTAAGGCTTACGACATAGTATTAAACGGTGTTGAACTGGGTGGAGGAAGCATAAGAATCCACATTCAGGAGTTGCAGGCTAAAATGCTTAAGATGCTAGGATTTACAGAAGAGGATGCAAATAGAAAGTTCGGCTTCCTTCTGGATGCGTTTAAATATGGAACACCTCCTCACGGAGGTATGGCGTTTGGGCTGGACAGAATGATCATGTTAATGGCAAAGACCAGTAGTATAAGAGATGTAATAGCATTTCCCAAGGTTCAAAATGCTTCAAGCCCGATGGATAACGCACCTGATATTGTTGATGAAAAACAGTTACAGGAATTGCATATAGATATTACTAAGGAATAATATATTTAATAGTACCTGGAAGGAATTTTATGTCCAAAAGGTCAGTTACGTAAAAGATTGCCATTATGCTATCGTATATGACTTTGGTATAATTATAGCTAGCTAATAAGAATGATTTGAGAAACTCGGGGGACATCCATTGCCTCGTTATAAAACTAATTTTGGAGAATTGTTAAATTATGAAAAAGAATTATCTCGTGGGGTTGGACGTTGGGTCCACCACTGTAAAAATGGCGGTTCTTGATAAAAGTAACAAGCTGGTCTTTTCAAAATATCAAAGACATTATTCAGATATAAGGAAGACGATCTTTGAATTAATGGACGAGACCTGCGATAAGTTTTATCAGGAAGAATGTACTGTTATGATAACCGGCTCGGGTGGCTTGCTGGTTTCTCAGTGGTTGGATCTTGACTTTATTCAGGAAGTTATTGCAG
>JAEYNI010000219.1 GCA_023412635.1 Bacillota bacterium | reverse complement strand
TTGGAGTGATGGTCATGTGTAATAGTTGTCCAACTGAAATAAAACATCAAAATTCACACCATACCGAATGCTGTACCTGTATGAACGGATATCCGAAGAAATGTGACTGCGGAGGCCTTGTACATGTGGAAGAAACCGACAGTGAAAGCTTTGGAACTTTACTTGTTTTCAGGTGTGATAAATGTAACTTTGTCTTTGATATCCAAGAGGAAGAGTATTAATTTTTAGTAACAATAAGTAAGGGACTGCGAAGATTGCAGTCCCAAGTTTTACTTTTTTATTCTGATTTTCACCCTCTGACTTATACCTCTATACTAATTATTCCTCTTTGCCAATTATACCTTTACCGATAATTTTCACATGAAACTTAGTGTTGCAGAAAGATTTAAGATTAGTACAATTCGCTTTCCTTCGTTCAGCCTGGCAATAGAATCAATATACCTGTCTTTTTCATTCTCTTGGCTTTCAAGCATTTCTGAAGCTTCTTCAATACTGCTCTTTGGAATTTCTAAAACCTCGGAAGCTGAATCAATTAATACTCCAATCTTCTTATTATCATACTCTACTACCAAAAACTTCGAGGAGTTAGACATAGCTATACTACTATTAAACATTGTCTTTAAGTTTAGGACAGGAATTACATCTCCACGAAGATTCACCATTCCATCTATAAAAGCCGGAGCTCCTGGAAAATGAACAATATCACTTACTCTATTGATTTCCTTTATGTATTGGATGCTTATTCCAAACTCTTCCTTATCGAGTTTAAAAATGACGACATGCTCCATACTGCATTCATATTTACTTATATCATTTAAATAATCATCATTTTTCCTGCCCCGGGTTAAAACTTTGTCCATATCTTCAAATGAAACAAGTTTTAACGGGTCCAATACCATGGCAAGCCTTTTTCCTTTGTTTAACCCCAGAAATCCCTTAGCATACTCCATTTTAGAGATGGCTGTATTCAACTCGCTACCTTTAAATTCATCCCTCTGAACTCTCATTACTTGTGACACCTTGTCTACGATAACTCCAAAAGCTGTTTTTCCACCATCTATGATAACGATTCGGCTTTGTTCATTGATATCATTATGGCTTTTACCTAAAAGTGCCCCCAGATTTATAACAGCAAGCAGTTGATTCCTAATTGAAAGTATTCCTTCTATATAATGGGTCGCATTCGGAACCTTGGTTAAATTAGTAATTCTGATTATTTCCTTTACGGTGTGAATTCCAAATGCATATTCTTCAGTCCCAATATGAAAAAGGATCACTTGCTCCTCTTGTGTAGGCTTACCGTTCAAGTCATGAGTTGTACTATCCTGGAAAGTCTGCTGTTTGGAGTATTCATTAAAATTTCCTGCCTTAACAATTTTTACAGCATCCAGTACCATAATTACCCTCTGGCCATTATCCAACAGTAGAATCCCTTTTACAACACCTTCCTCCATACCGCTGATACTAGCAGGAGGGACCTTGATCATAGCTTCTTCAATACTAATTACTTCCGACACTTTGTCAGCAATTAATCCGACTTTATTGCCCTTAATGTCGTTAACTACAATCCTACTTCCTTCATCATACTCCACATCAGCCATTCCAAAAAGTTTCCGGCTGTCGATTACAGGAAGCAGTTCACCTCTAAGACTACATAAGCCCGCAATATAAAAGGGGCTGTTTGGTACATTGTTCATAGGAGGTATCCGTATAATTTCTTTAACATTGGATATTTCGAAGGCATACTCTTCTTCACCGATTCGAAATATCACCATCTGTATTTTGCTTATCTCCTCTATACAATCGGTGCTTTCATCAATCTGCGGTTCATGAGTAATTTCTTTTTCTAACTTCATATGTAAATTATCACTGTTTTCTACTACAATAGAACTTTTCTTTGCTCTCTGCTTTTTTGCTCTCATTTCTCTTTTCATTTTTTCAAAATTATTACTATCTTCTTTTTTACCCCTTCCCGCCATCAATGTTCACCAGCCTTTCTATTATAGGATCAAACAGTTTAGCTGCCTCGCTATCTGTTTCAAAAACAGTTTTTCCGAACTTACCTGTCTCTGTAATTTTAATCCGCCGATGAATAGGTTCAGTCAAAACATCTGTATCAGCAAAGAATTCCCTAATAAAGTCAAAATTTTCTCTGCCATCACTGGTCCTCTGATCATACATGTTGGGAACTACCAGTCTAATCATTTCTGAATCCAGACCCAGGTCTGAAAGGTACTCATAAATATTACCTAAAGCTCTTACAGCAGCAGACTCCACTTGTACCGGCACTATAATACCGTCAACATAATATAGAGCAGCGTCATTAACTCTACTCCTTTGAGGTCCGCAGTCAATAATGATATAATCATACTCTGCTTCCTCCAGCTCTTTAAGCCTTACATTCAAGTATGATTTTATGCCCGGTTCTTTATAAAGTTCAGTATTAATCCTCTCAATATCTTTGGAAGGCAGCAAGTCCAAGTTTTCTCTGGCATGTAGGATACACTCGGAAAAATCCGGCTTTCCTTCTCTAGTGATAATATCATAAAGACTCTTTTTATAGTCTTCCGAGGTAAATCCCAGAAATAGACTTGCGTCATTCTGCCCATCCATGTCTATCAGCAGCACCCTTTTACCCTTGATGGCAAGTCCATGGGCAACATGTACAGCGATAGTACTTTTGCCGACTCCGCCTTTGTTATTAAGCACAGCATATTTTTTAAGGCTGCGATCCATTCCCTTTAACCTCCTCATTTACACAAAAGTCATCCCTCAAGGCCGAGATTAAGCTCAATGCTACCTAGTGAGGAGCTTATATCAACAACAATTGTTTCAACCTGGCTGATTACCGCTTTTATGTTGTCTCCGTGGATAATGGTTGGAGGAGTAATATTTACGGGGAGATCCTGGATGGATAACGCTATTGCAGCCTGCCCACAAATCATATTTGTTATCTCTCCGAGAGCACTTACAGATATCTCGTCTATCTCTGTGACTTCCATACCCATCATCATGGCAGATGCGATTTTCCTTGCAGTCTCATATGACATACTGAGAGCAACATTTCCTTTGATTTTACCTGACAGTCCGATGATAGTAGTCAAATTGTACTTGCAGGTAAAAGAATCCTTTTTATTGATATTTCCTCTGGTGATATCTCCAAATCCAAAATTGCTGAAAATTCCTTCTATGGAATCAGTAAACGGTTTCACATATCTTTCGTCCATATTCATACTCCTTCAAATCCGATATGGAAATCAATCTTTCCAAAATGGGTAGTATAAGACAGCATAGTTGATTTCAGGCTCGGTGAAAAAATCTTGGCCTTTGTCCCCGAAAAAAAACTTGGAGCTACCAGCCTTAAGTTTGATTGCCTGTAGTTATTATTTATGGCTGTTACCGCTCCTCCTGAAGCTATATTGCAAAATTCGGCAATGGTAAATAATGCCATATCTTCATTGTTCAACTCAGCATCCATTCTCTTTGCAAGCTCCATCGCAGTAAAATGTGACATATCTACTAGAACCCTGCCCTTTTTTACTCCAGTTATTCCGACAACTACAGCAACTCCTTTTGAAGAAATCCAGCTTGGGGCCGTATTCTCAGTTTCAAGAGTAATATTTCCATCAAACATTATTTCAAATGCTTCCTTTATTGATTCTTTAAAAAAATTAATATATTCCATGCCTGCCCTCCTTACCAAATGACTACTTTATGTTTGCAACATACTTTTAATTTCATTTATTATGTCTTCACCTTTGAAGGGCTTTCTCATAAAACGTGATATCCCTATACTTTTCGCCTCATTAATCAGTTCTTCATCCCCCATTGCACTCAGCATCAGAATTTTTGCATCTGGATATTTAGAAAGTATATCCTTTGATGCAGACAGACCATCCTTTATCGGCATGGTTATATCCATAGTCACCACATCCGGCAATGATAGTTCGAATTGTTTAACAGCTTCATCACCGTTTTTCGCATGGGCGCAGACCTCATATCCGTTTGCCTTTGCAGCTTTCTCAATAATTAGATGAATTGCAGGTGAATCATCTACAATCATTAGTTTTTTACTACTCACATCAACCACTTCCTTTCCTGATTTTACTAATTATCAATAATCTTCAATATATCTATGGGATTTACAATTAGCACAACTTTACCATTTCCCAGGAGTGTCGAGCCAGAAATCCCAGGAATCGCTGCCAGCTGACCCTCTAGCGGCTTTACAACAAATTCTTGCTCACTTTTTAACTTATCGATGATGATTGCATATTTTTCAGCACCATTTGAGATGATAACAGCATTGAGCTCATCCAGAGTGTTATCCTGCTCTCCTGTGAGAAATATTCTACAGAGCCATTCAACACCTATTACATCTCCCCTGAGGTATGTAAAATATTTGCCTTTGTGTTGATGGATATTGGCCTTTTGAATTTTTACAGTTTCAGTGATATACTCCAGAGGGAAAATATAACTGTCCCCCGCCACTTCTACAATCAGGCCTCTTGACACAGCCAGAGTAAGCGGTAATTGAATGATCATTTTCGTTCCTTTATCCACTTCGCTCTCAATGGATATGTTACCATTGATCTTTGTAATATTGCTTTTAACAATATCCATACCAACTCCCCGACCTGAAACTTCAGTAATCTGTTTTGCAGTACTGAAACCAGGAAGGAAGATAAGATTCACCAATTGATTATTGCTCATCTTTTCAGCATTTGTAGTGGTAATGAAACCTTTTTCAATTGCCTTCTCTCTTATCTTATCAGCGTCCATTCCTTTTCCGTCATCTTCTATTTCAATGTACACATACTTATTTTTGTTATATGCCCGCAGCACAATCCTCCCTGTTTCCGACTTCCCTTTCCTCAAGCGTTCTTCAATGCTCTCTATCCCATGATCTGCGGCATTTCTGATCAAGTGCACCAGAGGGTCGCTAATCTGCTCAACGATAGTTTTGTCAATTTCCGTACTTTCCCCATCCATAACCAAATCCATCTTTTTTCCGGTACTCAGTGCAATGTCTCTGACAACCCTTGGCATTTTTTGGAATACTGTTTTTATTTCTACCATTCTGATGGACATAATGGCATTTTGCAATTCGTCTGAAATCCTGTTTACATAGGCTTCAACCTGCCTTACTTCCTTAGACATTTCAGGAAGATTGTACTCAATATTTAGTTTTGCTGAAATGTGCATAAAAGAATTCTTCGCAATCAGAAGTTCGGAAATCATATTCATCATCTTTTCTATCTTTTCCTGATTGACCCTGATACTCTGGCTTACACTGCTTTTTAATTTTGTTTCCTCGGTTTTCACTATTTCCTGCTGCAAGGTTTTTTCAGGGTGCTGCAGTACATTTCCCGGTTGTGCCTGCAACAGCTTCATATGTTCCTTTATTTTGTCAGGAATACCGTTGTCAAGCAGCTCATTAAATTCCTCTGAAGCAACAGAGTTGATAAACAATTTTGAATAATCCATTATCATATAACTTAAATCGATAAGGTCTTTTCCAAACGTGCACCCCTTATCTCTTACTAAAGCCAATAAGCTTTCAAAGGTATGAATAATTTCAGAGAACTTCTTTAAACCGGAGTAAATAGGACTTTGAGGTGGTAACGCTGCGAGATATATTCCCGCCCCCCCTTTAACACTATGCACTGCTCTGAAAACTTCATTGATAGTCCCCCTGTCATTACCATTCTTGTCCAGCTCAATTAGTAAATTATTCTCAATCTGTTCGATATGCTCAATACATTCAAGTAGAAACTGTTCCCTCATCCCCTCAGCAAGACTTATCTTAAACTCCTCTGTCTGAAGTATATCCAGTTCAATCCCTTCCTGTGGGGGGTCTTCATGGTTCCCGCTTTCTATTTCCTGCGTCTCACACTTGTCGCGTACTTGTTTAAGGCTTGTAAGCACCGGCTCTTCGTTCTGCTCGTTTTCGAACTCTAGATAAATGGCTCCGTTCGCATTGATGAAATCCTGTTCCTTAAGCTTGTTAAATAATTGGGTTATATAGCCATTTAGAAAATCTACAGATAAAAGCAGACTGTCAATGAGTTCCGTATTGACACAGACTATTTTCTTTCTAATGGCATCCAATGTAAATTCTACTTCATGACTGAGCCTGGTTATGCTAGACAACCCTACGAAGGATGAACCGCCCTTTATGCTGTGAACCTTTCTAAATATATTGTTTATCAATTCGGTATCTTCCGAGCGGATTTCAAGCTTCAGGATTTCTTTTTCAAGGCCATCAAGGCATTCCATCCACTCATCGAAAAACATTTTTACTATATCAATATCCTCTATATAGACCCTGCTGCTCATAATTCACACCCCTTGATATTATAGAAGCCTTCTAACGGTTGAAACCAGTTTTCCCGGATCAGTAGGCTTTACCATATGGATACCGCGACCCGTATTTATGCCGGCATTGTTACCTTTATGCTCCTCTTCGGTTGAAACAATGATAATTGGTATATCTATTCCCTGTGAATGTACATTTTGAATTAACTCATAGCCATCCATTTTAGGCATATTGATATCTGTTATCAGCAAATGGTAGTCTCCCATCAGCAATTTTTCTAAAGCTACTGCACCATTCTCGGCGGTACCCACATGATATCCGAACATTTTCAAAATATAAGTGTGGAAGTTTCTTACCATCTCTGAGTCATCAACTATTAATATTTTATTCTTTTCATTCTGCTCCAAATTCTTTCACCTCACTTTGGTCTGGAATACACGATGGTATCCCCAATCCTTTGAACCTTGTAGGCCGATGATATTCTCCCCACCGATTCCGAATGACCTAAGAATATAAACCCTCCGGGATTTAAGGATTTATAAAAGTTCGCCAAAACCTCTTTTCTGGACTCATCATTAAAATAGATCAAACAATTTCGGCAGAATATGTAATCACATCCTGAAATATTACTCATATCCTCATCATCCATAAGGTTAATACGCTTGAAAGTCACCGGTTTTCTTACATTCAAATTAATCAGGTACTTGTCATGGCGTCTTGTAAAATACTTCTCCAAATATTCAGGAGGTACATCCTTTATGGATCTGCTATCGTATATTCCCATCCTTGCAAATTGTAATACTTCAGTATTGATGTCTGATGCAATGATCTGAACCTCCCATTTATCATATTTATCAAGCATTTCCTGGAGGATAATAGACAAGGTGTACGGTTCTTCTCCAGTTGAGCAAGCTGCGCTCCAGATTTTGATTTTTCTTCTGCCTTCATTTTGCTTTTCAAATATAGGCAGTACATCCTCTGCAAAGTTGCGCAACTGGGGAAAATCTCGGAAAAAGTACGTTTCATTAACTGTAAGGTCATTAATCAACTGATCTAACTCTTGAGAATCCTCAGCAAATTTCAACATTACAAAATATTCGTTAAGACTACTGATTTCAAGAAGTTCGGCACGTTTTTCAACTCTCTTTTGTACAAAATACTTCTTATTGTACTCATAATGAAGCCCGGTTTTTTTGTAAATCAATTTTACAAACTTATCATATAATTCGTCCGTTAGTATCATCTTACCACCTCTGTCTTCTGCAAGGCTTCTTTGGCTGCTTCCCTCACCTCTTCAACCTGATCCTCCAGCAATCCCTGCAAAACAGTATCTGCGCTACTACTACCAAACAAGCCCAATGACCTAACGGCTGCAATTCTTGTTAAGGTTTCCTTGCTGCCGGCAGCAGTAATTACAATATTAAATGCAATTTCGCTTTGAAATTTATATAGGTTTGAAATAATGTCCATCCTGTTAATAGTGTTTGATTCATTGCGATACAATTTCTCAAGCAAATGCAGGCTTCTGGCATCAGGCATTTTAATTAGAGCTTTTATTGCTTTTTTCCTGACCACAGGAGACGGGTCGTTAATCATTGTATTCATAAAACTAAAAAATTCTCTCTCTGAAGAGTCTTCAACTATACTTATCAATCCGGCACGTACACCCTCATTAATACTGTCCATCCTGGAATTAATATGTTTCCAACCAATAACGGTGTTCAGTTTGAATAGAGCTTCCAGAGCTTCCATACCTTCTTCTCCCTGATTACGCCAAACAATCTCTTCAAGTTGTTCCAGGTTTATTTTTCCATTATATGAAACAAGCTTCTGGACTATGGCTTTTCTTACTTTTTTGTTTGGGTGCTCCAGCTTTATCAAAAGAAAGTCAATATCCTGAGTCCCATTTGCACACTTACTCTCAACAGAAGCAAGCTCTGCTTCCTCACTAAAGTCTGTCAGACTTTCAAGAAGGAGTGGATTATTGTACGAAGTAATTTCAGCAACAATGCCTATAGCCTGACCTAACACATCTCTGTCCTTTGAACTGCACAGTTTCTCAACAATAAAATTAAAGCCCTCAATTTCTTTTTTGTATATAAGCCTTAATCCCATCAATATCAATTCAGGTTCCTTGCACTCCAGTAGTTCTTTAATAAATGAAGGGGGAATACTGTCCAGCTTATACAGGAGATCACTGAGATTTTCTATGAAGAATTCCTCTCCCTTATTTAAATCATATATTTCGATAATGTGATGGAGGAAGAAATCAATCTGTAAATTAACAAAGGCATTTATCGAAATAAGTATATTCTCTGAATCCTTGTAGTCCCAACACTCTCTGAAAAATCCTTTAACTTCCTCAAATTCACTTTCAGGGAGACTGAATATACTATTATTTACGATTAAGCTGCTTAACCCAAAGACCATGTTTTCATCACTAATACTGAAATTTTTAGAATATATTTGAAGGATTCGAGCAATATCCGGATATGCTCCGACAGCTCCTAATGATCTTACAAATGTATTCATTAAGATGTTTTTTTCTACCGCAGAAACATTCATTGAAGATATTTTATCTGCAATGACTTCTGAAACTCCTTTTGTGCCTAGACTTTCGAAAGTATTTAAAAGTGAGTTTATAACCCAAACACTACTTGTGTCATTAAGCATATCCAGTAGCTTACCTTCAGCTTCCTTGTATGCTTGCTCAGCAATAACCTCCAGAGCTGCTTCCACAACATTTTCATCCGGATCGTCCAGAGCCGTAAGTGCAATTTCACAACTGTTTTTCCCCTTGATGTTTTTTAGTGCATCCAATGAGAATTTTCGAATATTTCTATCTTTGTCGCACAACTTCATTTTTAGAGACGGTAAAGCCTTTTCACCTAATATAACAAGCAGCTCTATTGCTAAATTTCTTATGTAGGCATCATCTGAATAAAATAGATCAGTAACGAGTTCAGCAGTTCTTTCAAGTTTTACACGACTAATTTTCTGGGCAAGCTTCTCCTGCTTATATCTCTCCTTTTCTGTTGTAAGGCAATGAATAAGAACCTCCAGGTCCTGACTATTATTTTCACCATCAAATTCCACAGCAAGTCTGTCAATAATAGTAGATAGCTCCTGTCCGCCAAATATTTCTTCTCTATTCGTCATTAAATAACACTTCCTTTGCAACTTTAGTAAGTTTCTGAAAGCATTCATCGGATCGGAACACTTTCCGAACCGCTTCCATTTCGTTTCTATAAACCTTAAATTCTTCAACTGTCCGGATAGAATCAAAAATATTAGTAATCCTTCTATCGCATGGGCCACCCACTATGATTGACATCTCAATATTGTCTATTGTTAATTGCCTCTTTAACTCTATTAATTCCTTTATTTCGTTTTCATGAATAATAATCAATTGGCTGGTATCAATAATAACCATCAAGGTTGTCGCCTTTTTGATAGAGTTGACAAACGTCTTCTTCTGATTAGTGAATCCATCCTTTTCCGGCCTAAAAGTCCTTATCAGGTATTTGCTAAATACCCCGTACAAGTCCTGAGTAATTGTGGTACAGCTTGTACTACTTGCCCCTCCATTACTCAGATAAACGTCGTTACACTTTAGTTTACTTCTGGATAAATCTACTATATTGATCCTCTCTATGTAGATAATATCAAAGCAGGTATAAAGTTCAGTTTCCTCCATATCAGTACTTATGATAA
The DNA here is from genome assembly GCA_023412635.1 of Bacillota bacterium. Lineage (GTDB taxonomy): Bacteria > Bacillota > Clostridia > Acetivibrionales > DSM-1351 > Ruminiclostridium. Next base: position 3,653 of record JAEYNI010000219.1, on the reverse strand, counting down.
TATCCAGGGTTTTCATTTCGCTATCAACTGAAGTTCCTTTAAAATATTGATCGTCTATACTGGAATATGTAAGGGAACCGATTTCTTCAACATTTTTTAAAATCATCATAAAAACTGGAGATACCATAGGAGCATCCTCCTCAAGAAAAAAGGATATGTAATACTTGTTTTTTCCTTTATCCCTTTGATTTAGGAGTGAAGCTACAAGTCCCACCTCAGTTTGTTCTACTACTGATTTTTCCTGCTTATTTTTGTTAGCTTTAATAAGCCCCTCAATGGTATCACTGATTCTGTATGCAGCACTGTCCAGACTTTCCTTAAGCTCAAGGGAGCATGTCCCATTTCTATTATCCAGCATCTTTTTAACGGTATCCAAGCCCTCAAAGCATGTCGAAACTATACATTGGTCAAACAGAATATGACCATTCCTTGCATAATCAAGCATATCCTCTATCTTATGCATCAGGTTTCCGATATCATCAAATCCAATCACATGGGAAGTGCCTTTAATGGTATGTGCTATTCGAAACAATTCATTTATTTCTACAGAAGAATATTCTTTTTCAAGCCTTATGATGCAATCTTCCGCCTTTTGCATTAATTCATCGGTTTCTTCCATATAAGCTTGCAGCATAATATCCATTAGTATTATCTCCTATCTACGCGCATAGCGCTTACACAAATAGTAATGAAAAGACACGTAGTGGCTTTTCGCTGCGTGAAAAGCACGATGACTTACAATATGTAATTTTCACGCTAACCACCTTTATTTAACCATCTGTATAATAGACTCTCTCCATCTCTCAAGCTTTTTTATTGAATAATCAATAATTTGCATCACATGTTCAACACTTTTAAAAGGTTTTAGAATATAGTCATTGGCCCCAAATTCCAGTGAACTTAACGTTTTATCCATAGTGGAGTAACCTGTCATCATTATGACCTGGGTAAGCGCGTCATAGCTTTTTATTTCTCTCAGCAGCTCAATACCATCCATCTCAGGCATTACAATATCAGTGAGTACAATATGGTATTTGTCTTTTTTGATTTTTTCAAAGGCTTCTACCGCACTTTGTGCTGTATCTACTGTATAGCCATCTAATTTCAGGTGTTTTTTTAACGTACCTACTATGCCCTCTTCATCATCTACGATCAGTATTTTATATTTTTGCTTCATAAGGAACCTCCATTATATATATATGAATTTATTTACAGTCAAAACTGATGTTCCGGTAGGGTAATAATAAACTCTGTGCCCTGATTTATTGTACTTTTGACCTGAATATCTCCACCGTGCTCCTGGATAATTCCATAGACAATGGACAGCCCCAGTCCAGTCCCTCCAGAGTCTTGATTTGTGGTAAAGAAGGGATTAAATATACTATTTAAGTTCTTCTCATCAATCCCGCATCCATTATCACGTACACTAATGAGTAATTTACTTATCCCGTCTCTCATTACGCTTATTTCTACAAACCCTGATTTGTTCAAATCGTCAGCTTTAATTGCTTTAATAGAATTCAAAAATAGATTAATAAATATCTGTTCCATCTGCTGTCTGGATCCATTAATGAGGAACTGGTCTTTTTCAATGTTGCTCCTTAAGCTTACTTTGTTTTTCACGAATTCATTTTTTACAAGTTTGTAAGCTTCAGTTATGCAACCATATAAATCAAAGGCCTCGTAAGATACCTTTTCCTGCCTTACAAAAAACTTTAGGCCACTGATAATATCCATTATTCTGTCAGTTCCCTCATACATGGATTCAAAGGTATCTTTAAACTCTTCAAGATACGGAGTGGCATCATCGCTCATTAATAAGCCATTTTTTCCCATTATATTTAAATACTTTTGAAGCAGCTCAATATTTGCTCTAATATAAGTAGTGGGATTATTAATCTCATGAGCCACACCTGCTACCAATTGCCCCAAAGAGGCCATCCTGTCAGCCTGGATTAATGCTTGCTCCTGTACCTTGATTTTTTCTACCTGTTCCCTGTTTGATTTCTTCAATTTTTCTAAAAATTCGGTCTTTTGCTTATCATTTATCAGAAGCTCATTACTATTTTTTTCAATTTCCTGTAAAAGGGCGAGAACCCCGGTGTTGGTTTCTAATAACTCTTCTATTAATCCCTTAACTTCTTTTTTAAGATTCTCATTTTCTTTTTGTAAATTACAAAAAAGCAGGTAATAAAGCATATGTTCTCCATTCATAGATTCACCATTTACAGAACCGCGACTAAAATTGTCGCATCATCGTTATGTCTCTCATACTCGCTAAAAACCATATTACATAATAGCGATGGGCTTTTTGAGACCCCTTCAGCGTGATTTCCAACTTCCCATTTTGAGGATATACCATCAGAGCAAAGTACTAACATATCCCCGTTACTGTAAATGTGTCTTCTGGCTTTACAGCTTCCACTGTATGCTCCAACGTAACCGTTATAAGACAGTAGTTTCACTGTTGAGCTAGCCGTAATATGTCTGCAATCAATATTACCAACGGATATCATTTCAAATTCATTTGTGAATTTATATATTATAAATAGAGCTATTACCGCTCCTCGCGTATTCTTCAAGGCAGTGTTTGTCTGTTTAATAATATCTTCAATAGAGTTCTGTGTATTTTCTTCGATTATTTTTACTGCACGGCTGGCGGCTTCATGTGCTTCCATTCCATGACCCAGTCCATCAACTACGGCAATAATATCCCTATCCTTTAAACTCCTTATATAATAACAATCACCGTTCACTGAAAAGCCTGTATGGGGTCTGCTTATCACACTGACTTTCATTTCGGAATTACCTATTACTGAAGTATCATTTAATACCATGCTCCATAGCCTGACTGTTAGTGTCTTTTCCACTGGCATTCCTTTTTTTGAAACATATTCTATATTTGATCTAATCTCAAAAAAGTCACGAAAGCTATTTATTGTTCCAAATCCATCATCAATTGTACCTTTAATGGATACGCCATTTTTTTGTACCTCATTAATGTCTTCTTTTCCTTGAACCTTATCCTCAGAAATGATTTCGATTCCAACCCTGTTTTCGGCGGTATTTTGAAAAAATCTGATCTTTCCATTTACAGCATTATGTTTAACAATATTACTGTAAAGCTCATTTATGACAATAGAAGTCTCTGTTATTTCCTTATTGGAAAACTTAAGCATTTTCATCCTATCCGCTATTTGGCCTCTTATAAATCCCGAGTCATATATGCCCCTCATTTCATATTCGTTGATAAGGTCCACCTCCTTAAAGCCACTTTTTGATTATAATTTTTGTTCCCTTGTCTGGTTGTGAAGTAATGCTGAAATCATCCATTAGTCTTTTGCTTCCCGGAAGTCCCAGACCCATTCCCTTACCTGTAGTAAAACCTTCCTCCATGGCTTTATCAATATCCGGTATTCCAGGGCCTTCATCCTCAAAGGTAATCATTATGCCGCGTTTTGTATCACTGGATGCATCATCAATAATGACACTACCGGTTGAAGCATATACATAAATGTTCCTTGACAGTTCACTGACAGCAGTAATAATCCTTGTCTGGTCTGTTATACTAAAATTCATGTTCTTTGCTGCTTCGCGCGCTCGTTGCCTGGCTGACACGATATCCTTTTCATCTTTTATGTGGATTTCAAATA